>NZ_CFAHBC010000040.1:0-21085 GCF_983179755.1 Brotaphodocola sp.
GTAGAGGGATTAAATTTCAGATAATTAGTAAGAGGAAAATTTATGAAAAAAAGAAAATATTATAAAATCATTTTGAGTATTTTTATTATGATATTAGCAATGCAGTTTAATGCATATGCGGGTGAAAGTAATGCAAAGAAACAAGGAATTGAAAGTATTGAAGTTTTAAATAGTACAAGAGGACGATTGATTTCTTCCGTAGATGTACAGATCTCAGATGAGGGAAAAGGAACTATTGGTGTATATGCAAATCTTCTTTGTCATGAAGCTATGGATGAGTTGATAATATGGGTTTATTTAGAAAGACAGGAATCAACTGGAAGCTGGATTGCAGTAAGTCATAAGCAATTTGATTGGGTCGCTGAGGATTACCCAAATGAAGATTTAAACATGGCAGTGGTATCTTATAATATTCCAAATCAGAAACGTGGTGAAAAATACCGTTTAAGATGTGTCTTTGGTGCATTTAGTGATGACTTGGGTAGTGAGAACTGGAGAGCAGCAACTGGCGCGCTGTATCTTGAATAATATTTAACTACAAATGATAATTTTTAGTGAGAGACAGTTTGTTTGAATAGTTGTAACAAGAAAGATTAAAATAAAAAAATCCCCGCCGGAAAATGACTCATCCGACGGGGATTTTTTATGTGCATAGGTGTGTAGCGTGTATGCTTTGGCAAGCAGGTCTGACCTAATTAGAGTATCTTACTGCTGAGCTGCCTTATACTGCTTTAAAGCCTGTGCAAGCTGGTCTGGGCAGGATGTAGGACGCGGACCGCAATGGATGCCCTCAATACGGCTGATTGCCTCGTCAATGTCCATACCTTCGATCAGACGAGCAACACCCTGAGTATTTCCGGAGCAACCGCCTACATACTGTACATTAACTACTTTATTGTCTTTTACATCGAAATGAATCTCTCTGGAACAAACTCCTCTAGTCTTGTAAACCATAATCTATTTTCCTCCGTATGTTGATATGAGTTTCTTCAAATATTTTTCTATTACTTTTCAAAGATATTTGGGTTGTTTTTCTTGAAAATTACGCATATTTGAAAGATAATGATAATTTTTCGCAGTGAACTGCTTAAATTTCATTATGTCATTCTCGAAAAAGATTGTCAAGGGAAGAATTCGTAGATATAATGGGATGCGCAGTGTTTCTGATTGAAGGATATGAAGAGAATGGATCAGAATTGCGCAAGGGATTCTTATGGAAGTGAGTTTGAGTAAAAAGCTCTGAGTTTTATGAGTGGGAATCGTTTATAGTTGTGCAAGAATATTTATGGTTTGTGTCAGAATGTATTTTGTGGTTGAGAAGGTTTTATTGGTGCGACAGAGGCTGAAAAGATTCAATGCGAACCCGTGTGAATCGTCGGTGCTTAGACCGTGTATTTTACGGTCTTATGCACCGCTACGATGAACCCGGAGTGAGAACGTGTTCGCATGAATTTTATTCAACCGTCGGAGCACCCTATAACCCTATAACGAAATGCAATCAAAAGCAAAAAAGAAAGTTTAACCAAGAAGAAAATTTAGCAAAAAAGAAACTTTAGTAAGGAAAAAAGAAAAGGGAGAAAAGACCATGTTAGGAATTATCGGTGCAATGGCAGAAGAAGTAGAGCAGTTAAAGCAGGATATGGCATGTCCGGAAGTGACCAAAATTGCCGGAATGGAATTTTATAAGGGAAGAATCTGTGAAAAGATGACTGTTGTCGTGAGATCTGGAATCGGCAAAGTAAATGCAGGAGTTTGCGTTCAGATTCTCGTGGACCGTTTCGGTGTTGACGGAATTGTAAATACAGGAATTGCAGGTTCCCTGCATGCAGAAATCAACATTGGAGATATGGTATTATCCACAGATGCAATCCAGCATGATGTCGATGCGACAACATTTGGATACCCGCTGGGAAAGATCCCGCAGATGGATGTACAGGCATTTCCGGCAGATGAGAAGCTCCGTGCACTCGCAAAGGAATGTTGCCATAAAGTAAATCCGGAACTCGCTGTATTTGAGGGACGCGTTCTGACCGGTGACCAGTTCATTTCCAGCAAAGAGAAGAAGAAATGGCTGATTGAGACTTTTGATGGATACTGCACAGAGATGGAGGGCGCTGCGATTGCACAGGCATCATATTTAAACCATGTTCCGTTTCTGATTGTGCGCGCGATTTCCGATAAGGCAGATGACAGCGCATCTATGGATTATGCTGAGTTTGAGAGACTGGCAGTGCTTCACAGCGTTCGCCTGACCCGCGCTTTAATTCAGGCATGCTGATGCAATAATCAAACATCTTTTATGTATCTTCAAACGTATTTTCAAACCTGTTTACATGCTTGAAAATCGTTTTTTAGCGAACTTTGACGAACGATTCTAGGCTCCCTGAACTTTCCAAAATGGACAGGAAACAGTATAATGATCCTGTTCGAACAATTCAGGAAAGAAAGGGGAGCTGTTTTTATGATGCAGTTATTGGAAACAGGGAAGGCATTGTATGTCTTAGCGGGACTCTGTCTGATGGGAATTCTGACCAGAGGACTGACCCGACGCCTCTACAAAGGATTACTGAAAGAAAGCACCAACCTCACGGTGACGAAGAATCGGACATTGAAAGAACTAAAGACAAGAGCGGAGAATGCCTACCGCGTCAATCAGGGCATGCGGGATACCGGAGCGTGGCTCGAACATCAGCTGAATGAGATGAAGATCATGGGATTTACGCTGAACGGTTGGAGCGGGCTGGCAATGCAGTGGACCTGGCTGTGTCTGCTTGCAGGAGGAACTGGCGCATTTCTCGCATACTGGTATCGTCTGGATACTTCCTGTATGGTGCTTTATGGTGCGGGCGGAATTCTGCTGGCAATGTTGACGTTGGTCTTTGACGGAGTGACGGCCGGAGTCAGAAGAGAACAGCTGATGATGGCGCTTCAGGATTATCTGGAAAATGTGATGTATCCGAGAATGGCGCGCAATCAGCCGTTGGATGGTGAAAACTCTGCATCTGGAATTCGACCGGTTCCAACTTCAAAGGGAATGCGCAGTCTGGGACGTCTGTCTCTGCGCTCAGAGATGAACAGTGAGAAAGAGGAGACGGAAAACGAGGAGACTGAGAGGGAGAATAGCAGAGAATATAGCGGATTTTCCGGAACAGTGATGCAGGGTGGTGTCAGAAATAGTGGAAGCAATGGAAATAATCGAGCAGTGTTTGGAAATGGAAAACGGCAGAGACGCGCAAATCAGGGGGTATCCGCTGAAAATAGCGATGCAATGACTTCGAGTGCTCAGAGCGAGACCTCATCAATCACAGGAATTCGTAATGCTTCCGGTCAGGCAGATTTACATACCCGTCAGGGAAGTCAGGGAAAACCCGGAGACAAGAATGGCGTTTCCGATACCGAGTATCTGAAACGCAGTCTGGAGCAGATGGCAGCGAGCCGGGAAAAGCATCGGGAAGGGACAGAGAACTGGCTGAAGGATTTAAGCCCTGAGGAGGTAGAGCTGATCGGAGATATTTTGAAGCAGTATTTAATTTAAATGAAACATGAATATTGATGTGAAATAAAAACAGGCATATCAGAGAATGTTACAAAATTTCTCTGGTATGCCTGTTTTATGTCCTTCACAGTCAGGTTTAATGTTACTTTTAATGTTGCTTTTCTTGCTGCTTTTCCTATTGCCTTTTTTATTGTTTTTATTATTTCTTTTATTCTTCAATGACATGAATTTCCAGAGAATCAAAGTCGATGGATTCAATAAAGCTGTCCTGAGTGAAGCGCGTTTTTGCATGCAACTTGAAATCATTGATGTTGGAATCCAGCCAGATCGGGCAACTCAGATCGAATTGACGACAGATGTCCTCTACTGCCTGAAAGACCATAGTGGTGCGAGACTGATTGTAATCCCCGTTTGCGATGACCGTATCTTTTATCATATGATTGTCTTTCCAGATTTTTCCCCACATACGAAACATAAAAATTCTCCCTTCTGGTTGTGGTTCGTGTTCAGGCAACATTATAGCGGAACTGAGAGGGATTGACAAGAGAGATCTTATTGCGGTTTGTGCGACGAATGGGCGGTAAGGAGATCTTTGTGCCCCTTGTGGGATATGTCATTTCGTAGTAAACTAAAGAGAAGAGAGAATGCTCGGAAAAATAAATAAATGTTACCATTTACAGGAAAAAATTTTCTAAATGGAATATGGAATCTTCCGAATAAAAAATTGCTATGTGATAGAGATATAAAGATATAAATGATACAGACAATACAGATAATTGTGGATAATACAGACGACACAGTGATGGTAGCAGATTACGGCGAGGAGGAATGGACAGAATGGCACAGACGGGAAAGGAATGCGTGGAATTTCTGGAAAATGCCAGAAATGCGGTGGAAGCGTTGGCTGTTGTGGAAGACAGAGAAAAACAGTTGATTCAGGATGAGGGAAAAAAGAAAAAACTTCTGGAGATGGAGCGCAAACAGGTTGCGGAGCTGGTCGCTCAGACAATCAAAAAGCGCAGGGATGAGATTGATTCCAGTTATGATACAGAGATCGGAAAAGCGCAGGAACAGCTCAAAAAAGCCAGAGCCAGACGGGAGAAGGCAAAAAATCAGGGAGTGAAGGAGAGAATCGCCGAGGAGACGTTTGAACTACACTCACACAACAAAGAACTGAGACTGAGAATGAAGACTGTTTTTAGACAGAATCATGTGCCGGGATTTTGCAAAAGTCGTCTGTATTACTCGCTGTTTTTCCCGAGGTGGATAAAAGAATTTCTGACTCTGCTCTTGTTTGTGGCAGTTTTGTTTGTGGCGCTGCCGTGTGGAATTTATCTTTTAATTCCGAATCACAGAACAATTTATCTTGCAGGAATTTATGCGCTTGATATCCTGATTTTTGGAGGAATGTATGTCGGACTGAGCAACCATACAAAGATGCGCTACATGGAACCTCTCAAGGAGGGACGTCAGATTCTCGATGAGATTCATGCGAATAATAGGAAAATCCGCGTGATCACTTCCACGATTCGGAAAGATCGGAATGAGTCTTTCTATGATCTGGAAAAATATGACGATGAGATTGCTAGAATCCAGCAGGAACTCAGCAGTGTGGCTCTGAAAAAGAAAGATACATTGAATACGTTTGAGAATGTGACAAAGACAATTCTTCAGGATGAGATTGAGCATAACCATGAGGCTGACCTTGTGCGTCTTCAGAATGAGTATGAGGAAGTTCGCAGTCAACTCAAGGAGACCTCGACGGAGGTGAAGGAGAGACGATTGGATCTGGCAGATCATTACAGCACCTATCTCGGGAGAGAATTTCTCGATCCGTTGAAGATTCAGGATTTGAAGGGTATGATCGAGAGGGGAGAGGCCTCCAATATCAGTGAGGCGATTGAGGTTTACCGGACGAAAGCGAAACAGAAAGCAGAGCTGGCGACAAAATAAGAGAATAAGTAAATGAGTGAAAGAATGGCGATCACAGATGCATGTTATATATGTCAGCTGTGGTCGCTTTTTTCGCATACTCCCCTATACATAATTTCCAAACTCTTTGCCTATACTAACAAAAAATGGCACAGGCGGAAAATGATGAAATTATTGAAGAGAAAATCAGAAATGAAAATAGAGGGACAGCAGGCAGAACGAAAAAACGGAAACCGATATGGGATTTATTATTTTGACTCGCGACAGAAGGGAGATGTCCGCTACTGTGCAGGGCTGATGTGCGCGATGATTGGGGAGCTTCTGAGCACGAGGGAACGAAATGGAGTTGTCTTTCTGTGCATAGGGACGGATCGCTCGACCGGGGACAGTCTCGGACCTCTGATCGGTTACAAATTGTCATCGGGAAATGTGCGAAGACTTCAGGTTGTCGGAACGCTCGAGCGCCCTGTTCATGCGATGAATCTCGAACAATATGTCCGTATGATTCACCAACGTTATCCACGCAGTGTGATCGTTGCTGTGGATGCCTCCGTCGGGAGCATGGAGCATGTCGGCTGTGTGACACTCGGGCGTGGCTCACTCCGACCGGGACTTGGAGTGGCGAAGGAATTACAGGCGGTCGGGGATATTTTTCTGACGGGCATTGTGGGTGGATATGGAAATCGCGATCCGCTGATGCTCCAGAGCGTTCGACTTTCGCTCGTTATGCAGATGGCAGATTACATCTGTGAATCGGCATTTCTTGTCGAACAGTTCCTCGAAAATCGCACCTGGATTTGACAAATTCTTTGCTTTTCCCGTGATATACTCTGCTATGATCAGACATCTGGACAGGCTAAGGTTATAATCTTGTAACTTCTTTGCAGCCTGTTCGGTTGTCAGAGTGTGTGCCAACCTAAAAAGAAATGTTTTTTTCGGTTATCTGCCGGTTATTATGCGACAGGACGGACAGGCGAGAGATGCGCAAGACAGAGCATTTGGTGTCTGACTCAGTGGCATTTCTGGAACATCTGGGACGCACTCACGGAGAAAGAAATGGCAGGATGGTGAGATTAGATTATGGGAGAATGTTATAATCCATACCCGAAGTTGCCGAAAAATATCCGGCAGATCGGGGAGCGGGACCCGGTTTTAAAGCTTTATGTCGAAGACTATGTAAATACATATTTGAGGCGTCTCTACCCGACCGGCGGACAGGATCTGCGGGTCGGACTTTTGCTGGGCGAAAATCGGGAGGAGGACGGAGTTCCCTATCTGTTTGTGGATGGGGCACTCGAGATAGAGGGCGCGTCCATCGGAGGAGAAAAAGTAGAATTTTCTGAAGAACTCTGGAAAAAGGCATATCGAGATATGGAGCAGATGTTTCCGAGACGGATCGTCCTTGGATGGTTTCTCTGCGGTGCTCCCGGAGCGATGCTCAGCCCGCTCAACTATTGGAAACAGCATGGGACGTATTTCTCCGGAAAGAATCAGCTGATGTATGTCAACAGCGGACTTGAGGGGGAGGAAGCAGTGTATACTGCCTCGGAGGACGGATTTTATAAATTGCGGGGATACAACATTTACTACGAAAAAAATCAGATGATGCAGGACTACATGGTTTCTCGAAAAGACGCAAGGCGGATTGAGAGCCAGACGAGGGACGGAGTGATCCGTGATTTCCGAAAAAAAATGGAAGAGAACCAGGTGAAGGCGGGAAAACGCAGGAGTCTGACCGGAACGCTCGGTACAGCTTGTGGGGTGCTCTCACTCGTCGTGCTTGCGGGCGGTGTCGTCATGGTGAACAATTACCACAAGATGCAACAGATGGAGGCAGTGCTCGCGTCTGTGGTGCCTGAGGGCAGTGCGGGGGACTGGACGAGAATTTTGAGAGAAAAGACCGGACAGGCAGTCGGTTCTCAGGCAGGGGGCACAGCAGATGAGGTTGAGATCGAGCATGTGCCGGGGGAAGTCTATCCGACGCTTGCAGAAATTCGGCTCGGGGATGCGGGAGACCATTCTGCGAATTCGTCAGATTCATCAAATTCGTCAAATTCACTGAGCTCGTCAGGGCATGCAGGAAGCGATGAACGTTCAGGAATGAGTGGGACGGACGGCGCAGAGGGGAGCGGACAGAGCGCAAATGGAGCGCAGACAGAATCATCGGGCCTTTCTGTGGAATCTCCAGGTGCGTCAAGTGTGTCAAGTGTGTCGAGTTCCTCAAGTGAATCAGACTCCTCAGATCTCTCAGATTCACAATCTCAGCAGGTTCAGCAGGTGTCCATTCCGTCGAATGCGATTTCTCATGTCGTGCAGACCGGAGAGACTTTGTATGGGATCTGCATGGATCGGTATCACAGCCTCGCAAATCTGGAGACGATCTGTGCGTGGAATCAGCTTGGAGATGGAAGTCATCTCTCTGTGGGGCAGAAGATTTATCTCCCACCGGAAATCAATCCGTAAACTCTTTGACCCGTATCTCAAAATGAGATATACTAGAGCGTGTTTCAAAATGTACTTTTGCATAAAGCTCTGTGCATCTATCAAAATTGCAGAGTACCACGCCTGGATCAACAGAATCAGATGTGGCAGTTTATATCTGAGAGAGAATTGCAAAGATCATTTTCGGAAACAGAAATTAATAATGAATACGAGAAAAGAGATATGAATCTGTCCGAGTAAAAATCTTATATGGAAAAATCTGACAGAATCATATTTGGGAGATAAGGAATCATGAGTGATATGAGCTCCATGAGCAGAGAAAGCAAGAAACAAAAACTGCGACAGAGGGTGATTTCAGCAGGAGCTCCGATCCCACCGGAGTTGCGTTCGGAACTTAACCCGGATGGGGAAGAGACAGCAGTCCAGGCATACAAGAAAGCGCGAAGGCGCAGGCTGATCCTTCTTGTCGCTTTGCTGGCAGTGATAGGTGGAGCAGGAGGCGGACTTTATTATTACCAGAGAAATTATCAGTATGTCAGCTATGAGACGGCGTGGCAGACCGATATGAATGAGGGAAGCCTGGTCGGATACGAAAGTTTTGGGAATAATGTACTCAAGTACACAAAGGATGGTGCTTCCTATCTGGACAATCACGGAAAGACGGTCTGGACAGAGAGCTATGAGATGAAGAATCCGATTGTCACAAAGCAGGGCGACTATGTCGCGATTGCAGACCGGCAGGGAAACAAGATCTATATTTTCGGTTCAACCGGAAAAGTCGGGGAGGCATCGACGGTGCTTCCGATCAGCAAGGTGACGATCTCGGGAACAGGGATTGTTGCGGTGGTTGTCGAGGATTCTACCGCGAGTTACGTCATGTTTTATGACCGTGATGGAAGCTCTCTTCAGGTAGGAATTAAGACGATCATTTCGGGAGATGGATATGTGCTCGGGGAGGCACTCTCGGAGGACGGTACACAGCTGATGTGTTCCGTTGTGTATATCAAGAACGGCGAGCTGAAAAACCGCGTGGTATTTTATGATTTTTCTGAGGTCGGAAAAAATGTTCCGGATCGAATTGTCGGAGGATTTGACGATCCGTTTGACGGAACGATTGTCCCGCGTGTGTTCTACATGAACAATTCCTACTCCTGTGCGATTTCGGGAAAGGGGCTGACATTCTTTTCGACGGAAAACATCGCGTCCCCGGCGCTTGTGGCTCAGATTCCGGTGGAGTCGGAGATTCAGAGCGTTTGTTACAACAAGGAATATGTGGCGATGATTTTAAAGAATCCTTCGGGAGAATATACGAGCAGTCTTCAGCTCTACCGAAAAGACGGAAGTCATATGTTTACGAAAGATTTTACCTATGAGTATACTCACCTTGATATTGACGATAATTTGATTATTCTGTATAATGAGAATTCATGTGAGATCTTTAATATGGCGGGGGTTCAGAAGCTGTATGCCACATTTGATTTTACGGTTTCAAAGATACGAAAAGGTAGATTTCCGAACACTCTTGTAGTGTCCGGACCGCAACAGATGCGGGAGATCAAGTTAAGGTAACAAAATTACACAACCACCCCAAAGGAGGATTACCAATGAGTACGATTGATACGTTGTCAGTTAATGCGATCCGTGTGTTATCAGCAGATGCGATCCAGAAGGCAAATTCCGGTCACCCGGGACTTCCGCTTGGATGCGCTCCGACTGCCTATGAGCTGTGGATGAACCACATGAACCACAATCCGGCAGACCCGAAGTGGGCAAACCGCGACCGCTTTATTCTTTCTGGAGGACACGGCTCGATGTTGCTGTATTCTCTGCTTCACCTGTTTGGATACGGAGATCTTTCCAAGGAAGATCTGATGAATTTTCGTCAGCTCGGCTCCAAGACCGCAGGTCATCCGGAGTACGGTCATACTGTAGGCGTTGAGGCTACGACCGGACCGCTCGGAGCAGGTATGGGAATGGCAGTCGGCATGGCGATTGCAGAGGCACATCTCGCAGAGGTGTTCAATAAGGAAAATTATCCGGTAGTGGATCACTACACCTTTGTTCTCGGCGGAGATGGATGCATGATGGAGGGAATCTCCTCCGAGGCATTTTCACTTGCAGGAACACTCGGACTTGGAAAATTAATCGTACTCTATGATTCCAACCAGATTTCTATCGAGGGAAGCACGGATATTGCATTTACCGAGAATGTACAGGAGCGTATGCAGGCATTTGGATTCCAGACTCTGACTGTGGAGGACGGAAATGATCTGACTGCAATCGGAAATGCAATCGAGGAGGCAAAGGCAGATTTGAGCAGACCGTCCTTCATCACGATCAAGACCCAGATCGGATACGGATGCCCGGCAAAGCAGGGCAAGGCAAGCGCTCACGGTGAGCCTCTTGGTGTGGAGAATGTGGCAGAGCTGAGAAAGTTCCTCGAGTGGCCGTGTGAGGAGCCGTTTGAGGTACCGAAGGAAGTTTATGAGAACTTCAGCAGAGCAGGTGAAGAAAAGGCTGAGGCTGAGGCAGAGTGGAAAGCTATGTTTGCTGGATACTGCGAGGAGTATCCGGAGATGGAAGCACTCTGGAACCAGTATTTTGACGGAAAGGAAGCCGTTAAGAAGGCACTCTGGGAGGATGAGAGCTTCTGGGCACAGACTGAGAAGCCGGAGGCAACCCGTAGCCTTTCTGGAAAGGTCATCAATCGCCTGAAAGATCTGATGCCGAACCTGATGGGCGGATCTGCGGATCTGGCACCGTCGAACAAGACCTATATGAACGGCGAGGGAGATTTCTCGAAGGAGAACCGCGCAGGACGCAACATGCACTTCGGTGTTCGTGAGCTTGCAATGACCGCGATCGGAAACGGAATGATGCTTCACGGTGGTCTTCAGTCTTATGTCGCAACCTTCTTCGTATTCAGCGATTACACGAAGCCGATGGCACGTCTGTCTGCTCTGATGAAGACTCCGCTGACCTTCGTATTCACACACGACAGCATCGGTGTCGGTGAGGATGGTCCGACCCATGAGCCGATCGAGCAGCTTGCGATGTTCCGCGCAATGCCGAACTTCCATGTATTCCGTCCATGTGATGCCGTGGAGACTGCATCCGCATGGTACAGCGCAGTGACTTCTGAGACGACTCCGACCGCTCTCGTTCTGACGAGACAGAACCTGACCCCGATGGCAGGAAGCAGTCGTGAGGCACTTAAAGGTGCTTATGTACTTGATGACTGTGAGGGAACTCCGGAGCTGATCCTGATGGCTTCCGGTTCTGAGGTAGAGCTGGCTGTGAAGGCAAAGGAAGTTTTGAGCGCAGAGGGCAAAAAAGTCCGTGTCGTATCCATGCCGTGTATGGATCTGTTCGAGGAGCAGAGCGAGGAGTACAAGGAGTCCATTCTTCCGAAGGCAGTTCGCAAGCGTGTTGCAATCGAGGCACTCAGCGACTTCGGATGGGGACGCTATGTAGGTCTTGATGGTGCTTATGTGACGATGACTGGATTCGGAGCAAGTGGTCCGGCAAAACAGCTGTTTGAGCACTTTGGCTTCACGGTTGAGAACGTTGTGGAGACCGCACGCAAGCTCGGCTAATTTCCGCAAGGTTCACCATTCACCATTTGGCAATTAAGCATTAAGGTTTGAAAAATTAAAAAATTCGTTTTTGCCGAGAGACCGTCTGGATGGAGAAATTCTGTCCGGGCGGTTTTTCATATGATAGGAAATTGTGTCCTATCATATAAAAAAAGCTCCGCTAGAATGCGCCAAGGCACATTTTTTTCAGTTGTTCGGGTATGCGATTTTATACTTGCAATCAGAGTGGCTTTCTTTTATAATCAAGCCGAGAAGACTTGTGATGTTTGACACATGGTTTACAGAAAAACAGAGTTGTTTTGGGATCTGAAAAATGGAGAAGGAGAGGGAGTAAGGATATGGAGAAGAAAAAGTGTATTGGAGTCGATATTGGCGGAACTTCGGTGAAGTTGGGACTGTTTGAGAAAGATGGAACACTGATTTTCAAGTGGGAGGTTCCGACCAGAAAGGAAGAGGGCGGACGTTACATCCTTGAGGATGTGGCAGATTCCATTCGTCGTGTCCTGATTGAAAAAGAAATCCATAAAGATGAGATCGTTGGTGCCGGAATGGGAGTACCAGGACCGGTGATGCCAGATGGCTATGTAGAGGTTTGTGTTAATCTTGGATGGCACGATTTAAATCCGCAGAAGGTGCTCAGTGATCTTCTTGACGGAATTCCGGTTAAGAGCGGAAACGATGCAAACGTGGCAGCGCTCGGTGAGATGTGGCAGGGCGGTGGTATGGGATACACCGACATCGTCATGGTAACGCTTGGAACGGGCGTCGGCGGTGGCGTGATCATCGATGAGAAGATCATTGCCGGTAAGCATGGTCTCGCTGGTGAGATCGGTCATATCCACGTTCGCGATGAGGAGACGGAGCACTGCAACTGTGGCGGTGTTGGATGTCTTGAGCAGGTTGCAAGTGCAACCGGAATTGCGAGAGAGGCGCGCAGAAAGATGAAGGCGACGGATACCCCGTCTGCTCTGCGCAAGTTTGGCGATGATGTGACCGCAAAAGATGTTCTCGATGAGGCAAAGAATGGAGATGATCTGGCGCTTGAGGTTGTGGAGACGGTTGGACGTTATCTTGGACTTGTTCTGGCACAGCTGGCAATGACTGTGGACCCGCAGATGTTTGTCATCGGCGGAGGTGTATCAAAGGCAGGTCAGTTCCTGATCGATGTCATTGATAAATATTATCGTCATTACACTCCGATCTCAGAGAACAAGGCAGTGCTTGGTCTTGCAAAGCTCGGAAATGATGCTGGAATCTACGGAGCAGCTCGTCTGGTTTTGGACTAAAAATACAAGAAAATGAGAAACGAGAGTCCGGCTTGCCGGGCTCTTGTGTTTCAAATGGCTTTCATGTTCAAGTTATGTTTAAGTAAATTTGGGTTTTCAATTTATGGAAGCGTTATGGAAGAAAAACGGGGTTAAAAGGTCTCAAATATAACTCAGAGTGGATATCCCCCTCCTCTTTAGGTGGGGGTATCACAGGTCTTCTCAGTAGGGGAGACAATCCCCTTCTGAGTTATACGCTCCGCGAGGGTGCAAAGCGCCAGTGGCGCTTGTTATGCACCGACCGCAGTAAAACAGAGAAACGCAGTAATTCTGATAGAAAGATCTCAGAAAATGAGGAGACCCCGGCAGATTCTCATCCGACCGGGGCAATTATGAAAAATCTATGTGCAATTTGATGGTTAAATCAAGTTACATCCAATGTTTTCTATGTATTTAGTATATGGAACAATTATGAATAAAATATGAACACAATGTAAACAGATTGTGAAAACAGGACAATTTTAGCGAATGAAAATTAAAAAAATTGTGAAATATGCAAAATAAGGAGGAAATTATGCTGGACGAAAAAAAGCGAAAGACGATCGTAATTGGACATAAGAACCCGGACACGGATTCGATCTGTTCTGCGATTTGTTATGCAAAGATGAAACAGAAACTGACGGGGATGGAGTATGAGCCATGCCGCGCCGGACATGTAAATGCGGAGACACAGTTTGTGCTGGACTACTTTGGTATTGAGCCTCCGCGCCTTGTGGAAAATGTCAAGACGCAAGTCAAGGATATTGAGATCCGTAGAACGCAGGGCGTAGACCGAAACATCTCTCTGAAGAAGGCATGGAATCTGATGCAGGATGAGAATGTTGTCACCCTGCCAGCAGTCAGCGAGGGCGGAGTCCTCGAAGGTCTGATCACCGTAGGCGATATTGCAAAATCTTACATGAGTATTTATGACAGCGATGTTCTTTCCAAGGCAAAGACTCAGTATAAAAATATTTTGGAGACTCTTGATGGAACGATGGTAGTCGGAGATGAGAACGACTATTTTGATCAGGGAAAGGTTCTGATCGCCGCTGCAAACCCGGATCTGATGGAGTATTACATTAAGCCTCATGACCTTGTCATCCTCGGAAACCGTTACGAGTCCCAGCTGTGTGCGATTGAGATGGAAGCAGACTGTATCATCGTGTGCGAGGGTGCAGGTGTTTCAATGACGATCCGCAAGCTCGCTCAGGAGCGCGGTTGTGCTGTGATTACGACGGCTTATGACACCTACACGGCAACCCGTCTCGTCAACCAGAGTATGCCGATCAGCTATTTCATGAAAACGGAGAACCTGATCACATTTGAGGATACCGATTACATTGACGAAATCAAGGAAGTGATGACAAGCAAGCGTCACCGTGATTTCCCGATCCTTGATAAAAATGGAAAGTATAAGGGAATGATCTCTCGTCGAAATCTTCTCGGCGCAAGAGGAAAACGCATTATTCTTGTTGATCACAATGAGCGTGCGCAGGCAGTAAATGGAGTTGAGAATGCAGATATTCTCGAGATTATCGATCATCACAAGCTCGGAACCGTGGAGACGATCTCACCGGTATTTTTCCGCAATCAGCCTCTTGGATGTACGGCGACGATTATTTACCAGATGTACAACGAGAACAATTTGGAGATCGACCGCGAGACCGCAGGTCTTCTGTGCAGTGCAATCATTTCCGATACACTTCTGTTCCGCTCCCCGACCTGTACAGAGACAGACCGCGTGGCAGGTCTTGCACTTGCGTGTGCAGCAGGAATTGATATCGACAAGTATGCAGCCGATATGTTTGCGGCAGGAAGCAATCTTAAGGGAAAGAGCGAGCAGGAGATCTTTTATCAGGATTTCAAGCGCTTCTCCGCAGGAAAGGTAGCTTTCGGTGTTGGTCAGATCAGCTCGCTGAATGCGGACGAGCTTGAACAGCTGAAAAAACGTCTTGCTCCGTACATGGTCAAGGTACAGCAGGAACATGGTCTCGATATGCTCTTCTTCATGCTGACGAATATTCTGACGCAGTCGACAGAGCTTCTGTGCCAGGGTTCGGGCGCAGAGTCGATGATTCTCAAGGCCTTCCATATGGAACAGCAGGAGCCGGAGCATTTGGACGCAAAAGAGTGTGCAGTGACACTTCCGGGTGTGGTTTCGAGAAAAAAACAGCTGATCCCGGCAATTATGATTGCGTGCGAGGCATAAATAGTATACCGTACATGAATTTGGTACCGTGCATGCATGGATAGAAAGTAGGAAAATAGAAAGTTTCTGAACGGAAAAATTATGCACGGATGAAAAATTGTGCTGGATAAAGAAGCCTAAAAGATTTATAGTTATACTCATAGAATCAAAAAAGAGACAAAAAGAAACACAAAGTAATAAAGAATAACAGAATCAGGATAAGAAAAAATCAGGAGGATTATATGGGAAGACAGTACTGGCGGGGAGGAAATATGCTGTATCCGGTTCCGGCTGTGATGGTCAGCTGCATGAGACCGGGAGAGCGCCCGAATATCATTACGGTGGCATGGGCGGGAACGGTATGTTCTGCCCCGGCAATGCTTTCCATCTCTGTGAGAAAGGAGCGCTACTCTCACAGCATCATTGAGGAGACCGGGGAGTTTGCCGTGAATCTGGTCAATAAAGAGTTGACATTTGCGACGGATTACTGCGGGGTGCGTTCGGGGCGAGATGTGGATAAGTTTCGGGAAATGAAGCTGACGGAACAGCCGTCCAGGTACATCAGCGCTCCCGGAATTGCAGAGAGTCCTCTGATTCTGGAGTGCAAAGTGAAACAACAGATTCCGCTTGGCACTCACGACATGTTTCTCGCGGAAGTGGTCGGCGTTTCTGTGGATGAGCGTTACATAGATGAGAAGGGAACGTTTCATCTGAACGACGCAAAGCTGACCGCGTATTCTCATGGAACGTATTTTGAACTTGGAGAGGCACTTGGAACCTTTGGTTTTTCCGTGCGCAAAGACAAGAACAAAAAAGATACGAAAAACACCAAGGGCACCAAAGAGATAAAAAATACGAAAGACGCGAAAGACAAAAGAGACATCAGAATGAGTTCCGGGAAAAATGGTTCTGGGAAACCGGATTTTAGAAAACCTGCGAAAAAGTATGCAGACAGGAGGAAAATTAAGTGAGGACAAATATTACTCTGATTGGAATGCCGGCATCAGGAAAAAGTACGGTCGGTGTTCTTCTTGCAAAACGACTTGGATATTCCTTTGTGGATGCAGACATTGTCATTCAGGAGAAGACCGGAAAATTGCTTAAGGAAATCATTGCAGAGCAGGGAACGGACGGATTTCTGAAAGTGGAGGAAAACGTCAATAGTGAGCTGGATGTACAGCGCTCTGTGATTGCTCCGGGAGGAAGTGTGATCTACGGACCGAAGGCGATGAAACATCTGAAGGAGATCAGTGTGGTTGTCTATCTGAAACTGTCCTATGAGGATGTAAAAATGCGTCTTGGAGATCTGAAAGACCGCGGAGTCGCACTCAAAGATGGAATGACGCTCAAGGATCTCTATGACGAGAGAATTCCGCTCTACGAGAAGTATGCGGATATTACGATCGATGAAACCGGAAAAAGTGCAGGAGTGATTGTCGATGAGCTGAGAACGATGATGGAACACGCCGGCAAGTGATGGAATTGAAAGTCGATTGGAAAAAAAGTTCATCGAGTTAAAGTCGATCAGATCGAGATCGATCTCATGGAGCCGGAACAAGGAGGAAGGACAATGCCGGAATATTTGGATGATGCACAAAAACAGGAGACGAGAGAACTGTGGGAGGGCATCTTTTCGGAGGATTCTCGTTCCTTTGTGGATTACTATTACAGGGAGAAGATGAAGGATAACCGGGTGCTTGCAATTCGGGAAGACGGAGTTTTGCAGGCGATGCTTCACCAGAATCCCTATCTGCTTGCAGTCGGAAAATGGCGGTGGAGAGTGGATTATCTCGTAGGAGTTGCGACCCGTCCGGAGAAGCGTCATCAGGGATATATGAGGCGTCTCTTGACCGTGATGATGGCGGAGATGAGGACGGAGAAAATGCCGTTCTGTTTTCTGATGCCGGCGAGTGAGGCGATTTATCTGCCGTTTGGATTTACCTTTATTTTTCGTCAGCCCAAGTGGAGACTTCGCAGTTTGGGATCTGGTTCTGACTCTTTTTCGGAGGGATTTGCGAGAAAGCAGGTTCTTTGTAAGGGAGATCTTAATATCGGAGAAGATTATAGCCGTCCAGGCAGGCGCGGTTATCTCGGAGAACTGGCGAAATGGATGAACCAATGGTTGTCTGTACGCTATCCGGTCTATGCCGTGCGCGATGAGGCATACCTCAGACGCCTTTTTCTGGAACTCGCATCGGAGAATGGAAGTTTTGATGTTTTGATGGATCGCCATGGAATTGCAGGCATGCAGGCATTCTGGGGGATTGATGAGGTCGAGCAGAGACTGTTGTACGGAAAAGAGCCGTATGTGGAGGAAGAAAAAGACACTGAGAAACCTGCAATTATGGCAAGAATCATCACACCGGAAGTTTTTGTGAAAGCAATTCATCTGAGAAGTGAAGAGCGGGAGGATGAGAGGGCGATTCGCCTTTATCTCGAAGATCCGCTGATTCCGGAAAATGACGGGCTTTGGATCTGGCATTTGAATCATGAGATGTCCTGGATGGAGCGAGGGGAGAACGACAAAAAGTGGATAACCGAAGGATCTGCGGATTGTGGAAAACTCGATGAAAAATCCATTGTGGAAAAGTGCGAGAAAACGGGACTGTGCAAAACATCCGGGATTAAGGACAGTGCAAAAGCCGCAGGAATTTCGGGCGAGACTATTTGTGAGTATAAACATAAGACAGAGTGTGAATGTGAGTGGGATCTGTGCATGAGTATTGCAGAGTTCACCTCATGGCTGTTTGGATACTCGGTTCCGGCAGTTGTCGGTGAGTGGGACAAAGTCGTGGAACCGTTGAAAGGCGTTTTCCTGGACGAAGTGGTTTGATGTGGATACCTGCGCAATATAGGTGGTGTCTTTACAACACAGGTAACGCAGAACGTGTAACAAGGTGATGGTAAACAGAAATCAGATCGGAGAAGGAGGTTCTGTTATGAGAGAGAGGAGAGAGGATCCGAATCTGGCAGAGAAGATCGCATGCCTGAAAAAATGGATTGACGAGAGCGATAACATTGTGTTTTTCGGCGGGGCAGGAGTCTCGACGGAGAGCGGAATCCCGGATTTCAGAAGTGTTGACGGACTTTACAATCAACAGTATGACTATCCGCCGGAGACGATCATCAGCCATAGCTTTTATCAGAGAAATCCGAAAGAATTTTACCGTTTCTATAAGAACAAGATGATCTTCCCGTCTGCAAAGCCGAATCCGGCACATTTGGCACTTGCAAAGCTGGAGCAGGAGGGCAGGCTGAAGGCAGTCATCACCCAGAATATTGACGGACTTCATCAGCTCGCCGGGAGTAAGGAAGTGCTTGAACTTCACGGCTCGGTTCACCGGAATTTCTGTACGCGGTGCGGAAAGTTTTATACACTCGATCAGATTCTTGCGATGGATGGGATCCCGTACTGTGAATGTGGTGGAATCATCAAGCCGGATGTCGTGCTCTACGAGGAGGGGCTTGACCAGCAGACTTTGAAGAAGGCGGTCTCCTATATTTCTCAGGCAGATGTTCTGATTATCGGGGGAACGTCACTGACGGTTTATCCGGCAGCGGGACTCATCGATTATTACCGTGGAAAGAAACTGGTTCTGATTAATCGTGATGTGACGCCGATGGACAGCCGGGCAGATCTCGTTGTCAGCGGGAAAATCGGGGAAATTTTTTCAGAACTTAACTTATAAATAATAAGACAAGGGGGATTTACAACATGCAGACCTATCAGGCAGATGAGAAACGCTATGACAAGATGGAGTACAAGAGATGTGGAAAAAGCGGAATTCTGCTTCCACGACTTTCACTTGGACTCTGGCAGAATTTCGGACTTGAGAAGACTTTGGATGAGCAGAAGGAAATTATTTTCCATGCGTTTGATCTGGGAATCACACATTTCGATCTGGCAAATAACTATGGTCATCCGGCAAGAGGTCTTGCGGAGGAGAATTTCGGAAAGATCCTGCATGAAAATATGGAAGCTTACCGGGAGCAGATGCTGATTTCTACAAAGGCAGGGTATGATTTCTGGCCGGGTCCCTATGGAAACTGGGGATCTCGCAAATACCTGATGTCGAGTCTGGATGCAAGTCTGAAGAGAATGAAGCTCGACTATGTGGATATTTTCTACCATCATCGTCCAGACCCGGAGACTCCGATCGAGGAGACGATGGGAGCATTGTCTGATATGGTGCGTCAGGGAAAGGCACTCTATGTCGGCATTTCCAACTATAACGCACAGCAGGCGCAGGAAGCCATTCAGATTTTGAAGGAAAACAAGACTCCTTGTCTGATCTGTCAGCCTCGCTACAACATGTTTGAGCGTTGGGTTGAGGATGGACTTCTGAACGTGTTAGACCGCGGAGGAGTCGGCTGTATCGCATACAGCACGCTTGCACAGGGCGCGCTGACGAACAAATATCTGCATGGAATCCCGGATGGCTCCCGTGCTTCCCGTGAAGGAACGAGCATTGCCGGAAGATACCTGTCGGAGAGCAAGCTGGAGAAAGTTCGCAAGCTCAATGAGATTGCACAAGATCGTGGTCAGAGTCTGGCGCAGATGGCGATTGCCTGGGTAATGCGCCGTCCGGAGGTCACGAGTGTGCTGATCGGGGCAAGCCGTACCTCTCAGCTTGATGACAACGTGGCGGTTCTGACCCACCATGATTTCACTCAGGATGAGCTTGATGCAATCGATGCAATTCTCGCAGAAAAATAATTGAGTAGAAGAAAATTAAGTGGGATTAAGCAGGGAACGAAAACTGGACGAGTTTAGAATAAGTTCACGTCAAGTTAAAGAAGCGTTATTAGTTATTTAAGCGATTAAGGAAGAGACAGGACAGACGAAACATGGATCAGAAGTGGAATTTTGAAGTTGGAGATGTTGTAAAATTAAAGAAACCGCATCCATGCGGAAGTCAGGAATGGGAAATATTGCGGGTTGGCGCAGATTTTCGTCTGAAATGCATGGGATGCGGACATCAGATTATGGTGGAGCGCAAACTGGTGGAAAAAAATGCCAGAGCGCTGAAAAAGAAGGAAGCGTAGTGAAATTTGTAATAAAAGCGTAGTTGTTCTCCGTTTTTTGGATACAGATTGTTAACTGAAAATGATTTGTTGGTTGACAATAATCCCGACTCTGTTTATAATGGGGGTTATTGTAAGAAATGTTTACAACTCTTCAGGAGGACAATTTGTATGGAAAAGACAATTTCTGGTGAAACACAGAGAAAAGGATTGTCGACGAAACAGATTGCGCTGATTGGTCTGATGACAGCGGTGACTTGTGTCGCAGGACCACTTGCAATTCCGATTCCGTTTAGCCCGGTACCGATTTCGTTTACAAACCTTGTGATTTATCTGGCGCTGTATGTGCTTGGAATGAAAGCGGGAACCTTAAGCTACCTTGTTTATCTGCTCCTCGGATTTGCAGGACTTCCGGTATTTTCCGGATTCAGCGGTGGCGTGGCAAAAGTGGCAGGACCGACAGGTGGATACCTGGTTGGCTTCATTTTCCTCGCAATCGTTACCGGTTTTCTGTTCGATCACTCTTCTGGAAACCGTGTGATTGAGGTTGTTGGAATGGTGATTGGACTTGCAATCTGCTATATTTTCGGAACTGTATGGCTGTCTGCACAGCTCGGACGTACCTTCATTGAGGGACTGAGCGTTGGCGTAATTCCGTATCTGCCGGGAGATGCTGTGAAGATTATTCTGGCAGTTGCATTTGGACCGAGACTGCGCCGGGAGGTTCGCAGACTGGATCGCTAGAATTAAGGGCAAAATCGATGCTTGTGTCGACGTGGATTTAAGTACTCACTATAGGGCTGTCAAAGAGACTGCATTTTGAGGCGAAAATCCGGTAAGTCGGATTCTTTTTCATGAGAGGATTATCTGTCAGAATACATTTACATGTTTGAAGTGTATTTCTGACAGAAGTTCTCTTTTTTTGTGTGTGGAAAACCTACGTTTTTTAAAGAAAAATCGTGAAAAAAGTACTTGCAATTATAAAATGTTTCTGTTAGAATAGTTACTCGTGACACAATAAATCCTTGCTCTTGAAAATGGAATTCAAGGGCCAGAGACCACAAGGAGGTAAAGCAATGAACAAATACGAATTAGCAGT
>NZ_CFAHBC010000041.1:0-18847 GCF_983179755.1 Brotaphodocola sp.
ATGGTGACCTTTCTTATGTCGCAATTTTTCCTTAAATTAGAATATTCTGAAAATTATATCTTTATCTCTGCAAGTTTGTGTCATTCGACTTCATAATCCGCAGAATTTCTGCTTCATTCACGACATTGAAGTCATGCTGAATCATCAACTTCATGACGCTTCCTGCAATCGCAAAGTCAATCATCTTCTGAGGTGTAAATCCATTCACAAGACCGTGAAGCAGAGCTCCGGCAAACGCATCTCCAGCTCCTACTGCTTCAAGACTGTGTACCGTATGAACCGGAGTTTCAAAAAACGTATCGCCAGTCAGATAGATTCCCATCCAATCTCCATCCTCCACGGTATGCATATTTCGCAGAACACTTGCAACTGCATGGCAATTCGGATAACGCTCCATGATCTCCTTCATTCCACGCTTATAAGTGTCAATCTGGTCAATTCCGTGCGCCATATCACCGTCAAAGGCATGAATTCCAAGCGAGGACTCAAAATCCTCATCATTGGCGATACAGATCGTCACATCCTTCATTAACTCTCCCATCACCTGCTGGGCGCGTTCACTGCTCCACATCTTTGAGCGGTAATTCAAGTCACAGACAACCTCAATTCCTCGCTCGGTGCAGACTTTCAGAGCATTCTTAACCGCCTGATGCACAGACTCACTGACTGCCGGAGTTACACCCGAAAAGTAAAAGACATCCACATCCGCAAGCAGAGTCTCCCAGTCAAACTCTCTCGCCTCTGCCATAGAAAATGCACTGTACTCTCGATCATAGACCACATTCGTCGGACGAATATCACTGCCCTTCTCAAAATAATAGATACCAAGACGTTTTCCGCCCCTCACAACACGGGAGGTATCAACTCCAAAACGGCGCAGTTCCCCGAGAGCCGCCATTCCCACCGGATTGTCCGGCAACTTTGTCACAAAATGCACCGGATCCTCAAACATCGCAAGCGACGCTGACACATTCGCCTCCGCCCCGCCATAGCTCGCCTCAAACTCATCCGCCTGTACAATCCGCAGATGTTCCGGGGTCTTTAAACGAAGCATAATCTCTCCAAATGCGAGTACTTTCTTTTTCTTTTCCATTCTTCTCATTCCTTCCGAACGCATTCAATACCTGTTCGATTCGTATTTTCAGTTATTGTTCACGCTTTGCGCAAACAATAACCGATTTTGCCGATGCTTCACATTCCAAATCGGCAAATTCTGCTACCACTACTGTATTTTACGGCATTTTCAGTTCAGAAAATGCCTACCCGTGAACAGTAACATTTTTCGCATCCATTATAGCATGAATTCATATTTTTTTCTACGAACCATAATATAGTTATCTCCCAGATCGATTTTTAATAGTTGGAAAAATGATAGAGGCTAAAAACAAATTACACATATAAAGCAAAATGGACGTGTAATGCTTGAAGATAATGTAGCAAAGGCTCCGGCAGTGGGAAAGTCGATGCAAACCCGTGTGAGACGTAGCGTATCACGGAAGCGCCAGTGACGCTTCCGCTGATTTACCCGGAGCGAGAGCGCGTTTGCATGACTTATCCAGCTGTCGGAGCCGTACCAGACGCCGCAGAAGCTCACTGACCGCCATCATGCACACTGCACTTCCATGCTGGTTATCCCGCATCTGCACTTCACTCACATAGTACTCAGGTTTTCCAGTCCGGTCTTTGCGGTTATGCGGATCAGGTCCCGCTCCAAGTCCGGCACTTGCACAGATTCCATACAGATGCAGACCATCATCCTCTCGCTTTAAATAGGAAGTCCGAATTCCTTCCAGAATCCGCTCTCCCTCCGCTCCAAGATCTGAACGGAGAATTCCAAGTCTTGCACCTTTCATCAGCGCATAGGCAACCATCGCACTTCCAGAAGTCTCTAAATAGTTTCCCTCAAGTTCCGCGTAGTCTACACTCTGATAGAACATTCCCGTCTTCTGATCCTGATAGAGAA
Organism: Brotaphodocola sp.; assembly: GCF_983179755.1. Classification (NCBI taxonomy): domain Bacteria; kingdom Bacillati; phylum Bacillota; class Clostridia; order Lachnospirales; family Lachnospiraceae; genus Brotaphodocola; species Brotaphodocola sp. The sequence continues at coordinate 1,964 of NZ_CFAHBC010000041.1, forward strand.
GAATTCCCTCGACGGCACGCTCAAGAAGTTCTCGTAGCTCTTCTGCACGCCCAGTACGACCTTTTGCAAGCTCATAGACATCGCAGAGTGCCATCAGATACCATCCCTCCGCGCGAAGCCAGACTCCCGGGCTTCTTCCAGTCTCAGGATCTGCCCAGTCCGCCTTTTTGCTCACATCACAACCATGTACATAGAGCTTTTTCTTTTCATCCCAGAGCAGACGGTGCGCACTCTCAAACTGGTCAATGATATCATCCCAGCGATCATCCCCATTTTCCGCAATCGTCTTTGCATAAAACGGCATCGCCATGTAGAGTCCATCGAGCCAGACCTGATTCGGATAAATGTCCTTATGCCAGAAATTTCCAGTCTCCGTTCTCGGATAATGCTTCAAAAACTCATACGCGCACTCCACTGCAACCGCATATTTCGAGTCCGGATCGCCCGTGAGATCCCGCAAAATTCTGAGCGACTTTCCAAAACTGATCTTGTCGATGTTGTTCTCGCCCTCTTTCCAGTTGGCAACCGTTCCATCTTCCGCCATCAGCCAGTGTGCCTGATTTACAAGAAATGCATCCCACTCTGGATCTCCCGTCGCCTCTGCAAGATCATGTGCTCCAATCACACACAGATCATCCTTGTAATTCCACACTTTCTCGCTCAAAAATTTCGGAAATTCCTGCCCCAGATACTGCCTGAAATACTCCAGCCACATTTCCTCCATATCTTGCCTTCTCCTTTCTGCACTTCTACTTCCACTTATGCATTTACACACTTACACACTCACACTTACGCACTCACTCACTTACACACTCACTTACACTTATTACCTGTACTCCGCGCCTCTGAATTTACTCGATACTCGGCATTTATATTCCGGCAAAATCAGCCACACGATTCAAAATTACTGCGGTCTCCCGCTCCGTGACCGGCTCAAGCGGGCGGAAACATCCAGCTTTGTCAAGCTCCATAAATCCAAAATACAGAGCTCTTGCAACGTTTGTTCCATAATTGTTATCAACGCTTGCGACATCCTCGCAAACCGGCATCGTGCTTGATGCATTCCGATAATTGACTCCGCATGCCTGCATCGCAACAGTCGCCATCTCCTGTCGGCTGACTGTGCCATCCGGCTTGAGACTTCCGTCTTTCTCCATCTTTAAAAATCCCTGGCGAAGTGCCGTCTCAAGGCAGGAGGAAGCCTCAGCTTTCGCAACTTTTTCCATTGATTTCGATGATTCCATTGATTCCGTCGATTCCGATGATTCCGATGAGTGCTCTGCAGGCTCCAGCTCCTTCTCATCCTCCGCTTCCATTAACGGGATCATCATCTTCGCAAGTTTTTCTCTTGTGACCGGTCGCGCAGAAAGCGGCTGAATCTTCTCAAGCATGCCTCTGCACCACAGTCGTCTGCTCACATCAGCATCTGACTTCGCACCTGCATGATCAGACGCCCCAGCTTCTACATCTGCACCCATTTCTAAACTTGCATCTGTATCCGCGAAATCTCTCGCCTCACCAGCGCCCGGAAGCACTCGGTAGACAATACTTTCTTCTATATTATTCTGGCTGTCCGCCACTGACACCTGAACCTCACAGGCATCCGCCGGAATCTCTGCCGTCTGATTGCCCTCAAGCGCCTTCCAGATTCCATCTGCTCCACAATACTTCCATGTGAACTTGCACTCGCCAACTCCATCGCAGAGTTCCGCCTCCGCATGGCACAGCTCGCCTGCCCGCGGAACATCCGTGATTCTGACGCTGATCGGACGCGGAAAATGACTTCCGTTGATCACAACATTCTCGACAACCGGATCGCTCCAGTTCATACAGCGAATCTTCTTCTTCGCCCCGTCAATCACAATGTTCTTGAGCACAAGCCCAGTGATCGGCACCTCATCAAAGGCCTCGAGGAAAATTCCGTAATCTCCACCATGCGCCGTGATGTTCTCGATTCGGATATTCCGAAAGACCGGCAGATACTCGCCATTTCTTCCATCCTCATAAAGCATCGTTCCGTGAACCGCTGCGCCGTGCACATGATCCATCACACTGTCCGCAAGAATGATCTCCTCAACCATTCCCCCGCGTTTCGCATTCGTTTTAAGCCGAAGCGCATACGTCAGATTCGGACTGCTGAAACGATTGTTCATCGCAAGCACATGGCGGATTCCTCCACTCATCTCACTTCCGAGAGCAACTCCGCCGTGACCATCCGCAAACTCATTGTTCTCGATCAGAACATACTCGCACGCCTTGTTCGCAATTCGTCCGTCCCGATCTCTACCGGATTTTAAACTGATGCAATCGTCTCCGGTGTCAAACCGACAGTTCTTGATATGTACGCCACTGCAGCTCTCCGGATCACAGCCATCGTTGTTTGCCCCGTGGCTCGACATTGTGACTCCATCGACAGTCAGGCTCTCACACATGACCGGATTGAGTTGCCACATCGGACTGTTCTTTAACGTAAATCCCTGAAGCAGAACGCGCTTACAACGGATCGGCTGTACAAAGTTCGGGCGCAGGAAATGACCATCGCCAAATACTCGCTCCTCAATCGGAGTGCCGTTCTCGTTCATCACACGCAGAGCCTTTCGATCCTCCAACTGCATATCTCTGCGGTTGCTCGACCACGCATCCTCGACCTGGTGATGCCAGTTCCACCAGTGCTCCCGATCTGCCCCTCCGTCGAGAATTCCGCATCCTGTAACGGCAATATCATGAGCGTCACATGCATAGATCAAGGAACTAAAATTGTAGCATGGTGTTGCCTCCCAATGCGAAAACACCAGCGGATAGTGAAGAGAAACCTCCTCATTCACAAATTTCAGCACAGTGTCTGCACTCTCTAAATGAAGTTCCACTCCACTTTTCAAATGCAAAGCCCCTGTCCGGTAAGACCCCGACGGAATCACAATCCGTCCACCGCCACACCCACTGACTGTATCAATGGCTTTTTGCAGAAATACAGTCTGAATTTTTTCTGAGTTCGGAACTACGCCGAACTCCTGCACCGAATAACTTCTGTCCGCAATGACCGGCAATTCCATACGGCTCAGAATTTCCTCTCTCAGCTGTAATTTTTCCATGGAATGTCTCCTTCTCTTTCTTATTTATTTCTGGTTATGAACGATTTATTTCTGGTTATGAACGTCATTCAAATCATTTGAATCATCCTGTTAAGATAAGACTCCAGATTTTCCCCATGCCACTGGTGTCCACCCTCACAGATTTCATGAATCAAACGTTCCTCTGCTCCGTACCACCGATAAGCGCTTCGAACAATCTCCACCTGTTCCCGCACGTTTTCAAGTCCGCGCGGTCCATTCAGGCGATCATCCCTACAAGACTGAATCCAGAGCGGACGAGGCGCAATCAGAGATGCGATATCCCCCATATCGAGATACTCCCAGAGATGTGGAACATAGTTGCACGAACAGTTGCGATTCAGGGACAGAAGCGAATCCCGGTATCCATAGAGATATCCGCTGATCACGACAAGATCGATCCGATCATCGAAAGCCGAAAGCCAGAGCGTCTGCATCCCACCACCGGAAAATCCAAGACAGCCAATGTGATCCGTATCCCAGTCTCCGCGCGCGCTCAAATAATCGATCGCCCTCATCAGATCCCAGGTCAACATTCCGGCAACCGGAATCCCGAGCGGTTCTCCCATATGCGCGAGCCAGTAACAATCTCCGCGCAGGGCAAGCTCCGGATTTCTCGTATCTGCCAGCTCCTCTCTTCGCTCACCAAATCCCCGGCAGTCCGGACAGACTGCGACAAATCCGAGTTTTGCCAACTGCATCCCGTAATCATAGTGATACTGTTCAATCTTTTGGTTCACCAAATTGTACTCTGAGACACCCGAAACGCTGTATTTTCCGCCCCCATTATGACCAGGAGGGCATAAAAAGAGCCGGGTGCTGGCGTCCGCATCTGCAGGAATCAGCAGATACATGGACATCCACACATCCGGCTCAACCTGAATCCGTACATGTTCTCTCCGTATTCCATCCGGCAATGTTTTTTGTTCTTCCATAACCGGATCTAAGGAAGATTTCTCCATCTTATCCAGACCGAAGAGCTTACAAAGAAGCTCTCTGGTCTGAATTTTCCATTTCTCAAATTCCTCTCTGCCACTTCCCTGAAAATAGGATTTTCTGGCATAACGGTCAAACTTTCTGAGCATGGACGGAAGAGTCGCATAACAGGCATCAATCAGAGGAAACTCCTTCCGATCAATATTTTCAGTCATCATTTACCTCGTTCTGAGCACTTGCTACTGCCATCTTTTTCTTATTCTTCAGATGATCAGACAGGAACGGCCAAACTACGCAGAATACAGAAACAATCAGCAGAACTGCGGAAATCGGTCTGGTGAAGAACGGTGCATAGCTTCCATGTGCATAGCTGATTCCCTGACGGAAGTAACGCTCCAGCTTGCTTGAAAGGATGAACGCAAGGACAAGTGGGGAGGTCGGAAGACCGGATACGCTCATGAAGATTGCAAGGAAGCAGAGTGCCAGCATCACATAGATGTTGAACATTGTATTGGAGATTCCGTAACCGCCGATGTAGCAGATTACAAGAATTACCGTGTAAAGGTAGTGATACGGAACTTTCAGGATGTACGGGAACCAACGCTTTGTCAGGATCTGAATCAGGTAGGTGATGATTGCAGCTACCATAACACAGGCGAAGATCAGCATTGCCAGATCCGGCTGTTCAGTCATGAACAGAGGACCTGCCTGAAGACCGTGAATCGTCAGACCTGCAATCAGCATTGCGGTGATTCCATCTCCCGGAATTCCGAGCGCCATCATCGGGATCAGTGCACCACCGAGGGAAGCATTGTTTGCAGTCTCAGAAGCCCACACACCTGCCGGATTTCCTTTTCCGAAGCTGTCCGGATCTTTGCTGATGCTCTTTGCGTATCCATAAGCAACCATGTTGGAGATACCAGATCCCATTCCCGGAAGGAAACCGATCCAGAGTCCGGAAGCGAAAGCAAAGGCGATCGTCTTGATGTTCTCAATGATATCCTTAAAGCTAACACCAAGCCCCTTCATGTTTCCGACATTTGCGTCCGGCATCTTTGCCTCACCGCGGGCAGAGTCACGGATGATCTGGCACATTGCAAACATACCAAGCATCTGTGCAACCGTGCTGATTCCACCGGAGAGGTAGGTGTTTCCAAATGTAAAACGGGTAGCTCCGTTGATCGGGTCCATACCGATGCATCCCATCAGCAGTCCGATTCCGGCAGCCATGATTCCCTTGAAGATGTTTCCCTTTGACAGGGATGCAACCAGAGTGATTGCACAGAAGCACAGGGAGAAGTACTCCCACGGTCCAAGATGAAGCGCAAACTCTGCGATCACCGGGGAAAGCACCGTAGCGAGAGCCACGGAACCGACGGTTCCGATGAAGGAAGCGGTCATACCGATTCCAAGTGCCTTTCCTGCCTGACCGTTCTTCGTCATCGGGAAGCCGTCAAAACAGGTTGCAATTGCGGAAGATGATCCCGGAATACCGATCAGAACCGCCGAGATGAATGTTCCGGAAACGCCTCCGATCCAGATCGCCAGAAGCAGCACAAATGAAGTTTCTGTGGAAAGTCCGAATGTCACCGGAAGCAGCAGCGCAATACCGAGTGTAGCAGACAGTCCCGGGATCGCACCGAAGACAATTCCCAGTGCAACCATCGCGATGATCAGCACCAGATGAAGCGGCTGAAGACAGATCATCAACGCGTTTATGTATTCTGCCATGATTGTTCCTCCTCCATAGTCAATCAATAGTCAATAAAAAGCTAATCAAAAGTTAATCAAATCAATCATTTTTAAACTTTTTCAAACATTCATATCCATACAGCAATATCAGGAAAACAGAATTCCTGCCGGAAGTTTTACCTGGAATCCAAACACAAACATTGCATACAGACCAGCCGTTACCAGCAGGGCAATGAGAATGGACGGAAGCAGTTTCACTTCACTGTTGCCTTTCAGATCATAGATAAAGACAACTGTCGCAAACGGGGTTGTGATCAGAAAGCCTAACCAGGTCATTGCAATCGCGTAGATCACAAGGTATGCAAAGCTTCTGCTGATCTTTAACACGCCGCCCTTTGGAAAATACGGTTTTTCCTCAATCGCGCGCTCTTTCACGCCTTTGATGATCAGTGCAATGGAACTCATCGCAATCAGGACAAGTGCCACATACAGCAAAAGTCTCGGTCCCGGCTCAAGCAGTTTTGCCGGCTGTTTTACAGACTGTGTCATAAAGAAGAAAAATGCACAGCCGATCAGTCCCACGATTCCGGTCACGGTATCTCTCCGCATCTTCATAATCCGATAATCTCCTCTCGTATTCCTCTCTTTTAAAATGTCCCGGGAGGTTTTTGACTTCCCAGGACATTCGTCGTACATTCTTATGTCGTAACAAATCTCAAATCGTTACTCCTGAACAAACATATCCAGATCTTTTGCGATCTCAACGAACTGAGCATACTCGTCGTCACGGATCTTCTTGGACTCCTCAAGATCATGCCAACCCGGAATGTTTCCGATTCCTGCGATGCCCTCGTTTACGGTCGGATCTTCCACAACTGCCTTCATTGCCTCGTTCATGTTCTTGACCATCGTCTCGTCCATGCCAGCCGGTCCTAACAGATAGTGGTAAACGGACAGGGTGCAGTCTTCAAATCCCTGCTCCTGCAGAGTCTTGTAGTTGTCCGGCAGTTCCTCCGGATACTCAGAGATCGTCACACCGTCAGAAGATACGGTACCGATAACTTTCAGCTTTCCAGCTTTCTCATACTCCGCTGCGTTTCCGACATTGACAACACCGATATCGATGAAACCACCTGCTAAGTTGGTCAGACGATCGGACTCAGATGCACACTCTACGGAGTTTAACTCAATTCCAGTCTTCTCAGTCAGCATACCGAAGAGGAAGGTGTTTGCTCCTGCTGCTGGCATACCTGCGTTTAACTCGCCCGGATGAGCCTTTGCGTAGTCAACGAAACCTGCGAAATCATCATACGGAGCATCTGCCGGTACTGCCAGGGTGGAGAAACCGTTATCCTGAAGGCAGGCAATCAGGGTGAAGTCCTTGATCGGGTTTGCCTCAGAGTTTCCGGTGATGTACTGGATGTTCAGTGCGGAGGTTGCTACGGTCAGAGTCGTTCCATCCGGCTTTGCGGACGCTACGGTCTGATGACCAACGGTGTTGCTGTCGTAGTTGGTTACGGTTGTCTTTAAACCGTACAGACGATTGAGTCCCTCGCTGTAATAACGGATTCCCAAGTCAGAACCACCACCTGCTTTACCCGGAACAACAAGAGTGATTGTCTCATTCTTCGGGAAACCGATGTCGCCTGCGTCTGCAACTGCACTTCCCTCTGCTGCCGTGCTTGCTGCTGCGCTGTCCGCTGCCGGCGCATCTGTCTTATCTGCCTTGCTGCATGCAGTTGTTGCTACCATTGCAACTGCCATAACGCCCGCCATCAAGATATGACTCCATTTTTTCTTCATAACATTCTCTCTCCTTATTTTGTTTTTTCTTACCCCAAAGTTCATCACAGGTGATCTACCAATTTTGACACATTGTTCTATTCCAAGAAAGTTTTGTCCTGATTTTTTATCTGTTTTTCAGGTTTTCTTGTCTCTCTGTGTCCTTACAATGAGATTATATTACAATTATTGAGATTTTACAAAACCCAATTTTTTATAGTACACATACCACTTTAGTTAATTTCAAGTGTTTGTAAAAATAACTTTCCCATCATAGATAAATAGAAAGCATCATAAATCGCCCACGATGACCATCCCAGGATGAGCATTCCCAAAAGAGAACGTGTTTTTGCACATTTTCTCAGTTTCCTATGAAATAAAAAAAGACAACCGGCACAGATTTGAGGACAACGAAAATCGATGTAGTCAAACCGTAGTCAGTTGTCATTTTTTATCTTGCGCGAAGTCTGCAAACCCTTATTTTATGCGGGTTAACTGGCAGACTGTTTCTATCCCCGCAGTTGCCGGAAACATATCGACGCAGCAGCTTCTCTCCACCCGGTAACCTGCGGCGAGGAAACTTTCCAAGTCTCTTGCAAGGCTCGTCGGCTTGCAGGAAATGTAGATGATCCGGTCAACGTTGTAATCAATGATTCGTCCAATCGCCTTCGGATGGATGCCATCGCGCGGAGGATCAAGCACAATCAGATCCGGCTTGTCCGTGATCTCACCGATGACCTTCAGCACGTCTCCGGCAATGAAATCGCAGTTGGAAAGTCCATTGAGAGCCGCATTCTCCTTCGCAGCCCCGACTGCTTCCTCCACGATCTCAACACCGATCACATGAGCTGCAACCGGAGCAATGACCTGCGCGATCGTTCCGGTTCCGCTGTAGAGATCAAAGATCACCTTATCCTTCGTCTCGCCGACGTAAGAGCGCGCGGTATCATAGAGCACCTCTGCGCCGAGAGAATTCGTCTGGAAGAAGGAGAACGGCGTGATTCGAAACTTCAGTCCTAAAATCTCCTCATAGAAATAGTCCTGTCCATACAAAATCGTCGTCTCATCGCTCTGGACCACATCCGCAAGACTGTCATTGAGGATATGTAAGATTCCGGCAAAAGCCCCCTCAAGCTTCAGCGCAAGCAGAGCCTCCTTCCAGCCCTCAAGAAGCGTTTCCTGTGCTTCCGGAAGCGTCTCCGTCTGACCGGAAGTCACGAGTGCAACAAGAATCTCTCCGGTCTTCACGGCACGGCGCACAAGAAGATGGCGCAGATATCCCGTATGCTGAAGCTTCTTGTGGAAACCAACCTGTTTCTCTGCAAAATAGTGAAGCGTTGTTCCAAGGATCTGGTTGAAATCCGGATGCACAATCCGGCAGTCCGTCGTCGTCACAATATCATAGAAACTTCCTCTCTTGTGCATTCCAAGCGCAAGCGGTCCATCCTTGTACTCATCACCGAATGAAAACTCCATCTTGTTGCGGTAGCCATCCTGAATCGGGCTTCCCTTGATCCCCTCAAATCCGTACTGATCCACTCCGCAAACCGGATCAAGCAGTTTCTTTACCTGCTCTTCCTTGATCTTAAGCTGCTCCTCATACGGAAGACTCTGGTAGAGACAGCCTCCGCACACGCCAAAATGCGGGCAGACATTCTCCTTCTTCTCTAACGGAGACGGCTCCACAACCTCAAGGAGGCGTCCCTCGCAGCGTCCGCCCTTCTTCTTATTGATCACACCGCGCACCTTCTGCCCCGGAATCGTATTCTTTACCGCAACACGCTCTCCATCTACAAAGCCGACTCCCTTGTTCGGAAAATCCACCCGTTCAATAACCGCCTCAAAAAATTCTCCTTTTTTCACTCTGCTCTCCTTATCTTATTTCATCTCATCTTATCTTATTTCATTTTATCTTATCTCGTTTTATCTATCTCAGCTCAGTTTTATCTTCTTAGTCATCTGGTCGTCGATCTTGATGCGTCTTTCTCATTTTTGTAGAAGCAAAAATATAACCTCTGCACACACATCACCGACTCAGTTTCCGTGTATACAACAAAATGAGCGTGCCTCAAACCAGCAAGGCACGCCCGGCATTTTCCTATACGCTGACGGATTCTCGATTCCTTCTCGATGGAGTTCCTATCGATCATCGATTATTTCGTCTTCTCGTCCTTCTCATCCTCATCCTCGAAGAAATCATCGTCAAAGTCATCATCGAAATCATCCTCGAAGTCTTCCAGATAATCCGGAGTAAAGAAACGGTAAACTCCATACGCAATCGCTGCTACTGCCGCTACTGCTCCGATAATTGCCAATGCCCAGAGAATAAAAGTTTTCTTCTTCTCCTCTTCTTCCTTTCTATGCAGGAACTCGTTCAGCTTTGTAGAATTCATGATCTCCTCTACGCGGCTCATGGCATCTTTGCTCATGGTATCGAATCTGTTCATAGGTTCACGTCCTTTCTGTCATTGTGGTGAGACATAGATGTCTGACCCATTGATAATAAGTATATCATCTTTTGCGTGTTTTTACTATCCCATTCAAAAGATTTTCCTGATACTTTTTTTCGTGCCTAAACTTTCTGAAGTTTTGCAAAGGAGGCAAACATCTTTTTCTCCCCGACTTTGTCAAAGTTTACCCTGACCTCAAAGTCTCTTCCACCGTCCTGAACACTCATAACGGTTCCCTCACCAAATTTGATATGGCGCACCCGGTCTCCCGGACCGTAATCCAGAGAACCTACCTTCTCCACGGTAAATGCCTTTCCAAATGCCGGAACTGCCGGTGTGGATTTCATGCCGAACTTGCTGACACCGAGCTGTCCCTGACGCTGTTTCCATGACGGCTCCGTCGGCTTTGCCTGCTCATTCCTGCGTTCATAAGTGTTCTTCTGCTCTTTCTCGATCAGCTCCGGCGGAATCTCATCCACGAAACGGCTGACTTTTGCAAAACGAGTCTCTCCATTCACCATACGGCGACGTGCCCCTGTCAGCACGAGACGCTCTTTTGCACGGGTGATTCCCACATAAGCAAGTCGTCTCTCTTCCTCGAGATCTGCCCGATCATCCGAGAAGATTGCCATCGAACTCGGGAAAAGTCCATCTTCCATTCCACTCAAGTAGACAACCGGGAACTCGAGTCCCTTTGCGCTGTGAAGCGTCATCAGCGTCACACGGTTCTCCGAATCATCCATCTGGTCAATGTCTGCGACAAGTGCCACCTGCTCCAAAAATTCATCGAGCGTCGGATGTTCCTGATTATCCCAGTAATCTACCGCTTTGCTGACAAGTTCATCGATGTTTTCTAAACGAGTCTGAGCTTCAATCTCGCCCTCCGCCTTGAGTTCCTCCCGATATCCCGTCTTTTCCAGAATCGCCTCAATCAGCTCTTTGAGATCCGATCCCCCCTGAAGCATCTGGCGAAACTCCTCAATCTGTGATACAAATGCCTGAAACTTTCCCGCTGATTTTGCAAGTCCCGGAACTGCCAGAGCGCGCACGCACGCCTCATAGAATCCCAATCCCTGCTCGGATGCCCATGCCGTCACCTTCGCAATCGATGCCGCTCCGATTCCACGTTTCGGCACATTGATGATTCTCTGCACCGCAAGATCATCTCTGCCGTTCGCAATCGTCTTTAAATAAGAAAGAATGTCCTTGATCTCTTTTCTCTGATAGAAGTTGATTCCACCCACCAGACGGTAAGGCACATTGTGAGAAATGCATTTTTCCTCGATCAGACGGGACTGTGCATTCGTGCGGTAGAGCACGGCATAATCCTGAAACGGTCTGCCGTCCTTGAGGATATCATTGACGATTCCCTCTGCCTCCTCATACGCCTGATCGTAATGGCGGAACACAACCGGGACACCATCGCCGTTTGCCGTCCAAAGCGTCTTATCTTTTCGTCCCTTGTTGTTTCGGATCACTGCATTTGCTGCATCGAGGATGTGCATCGTGGAGCGGTAATTCTGCTCAAGTTTAATGACTCTTGCGTCCGGAAATGCCTCCTCAAAACCGAGAATGTTCTGGATGTTTGCCCCGCGGAAGCGATAGATCGACTGATCGTCATCACCCACCACGCAGAGATTCTTATACTTATTCGCAAGCAGATGAATCAAGACAAACTGTGCGGTGTTCGTATCCTGGTACTCATCTACCATGATATAGCGGAAACGCTCCTGATAATAATCGAGAACCTCGGCATCTGTCCGGAACAAATGAACCGTCTTAAAGATCAGATCATCGAAGTCGAGCGCATTGTTTTTCTTGAGCTCCTCCTGATAGAGCTGATAGACTTCCGCAATCTTCTTCTCTCTCCAGTCTCCGCCAGCATTCTCAAGAAACTGCTTCGGATCGATAAGCTCATTCTTCGCCGAGGAAATTGCCGACATCACTGCTCTCTCCCGAAACTGTTTCGGATCGAGCTCCATACGTTTCAAGATCCGCTTCATTACCGTCTTCTGATCATCGGTATCATAGATGCTAAAATTGCTCTCATAGCCGATGCGATCGATAAAACGGCGCAAAATCCGCACGCAGGAAGAGTGGAACGTGCTGACCCAGACACTCTCCGGGCAGAACTCCACCAGTTTATCAACACGCTCACGCATCTCACCGGCAGCCTTATTCGTAAACGTGATTGCCAGAATATTCCACGGATTTACTTCTTTTTCTTCTATCAAATATGCAATACGGTGTGTCAGCACTCTGGTTTTTCCTGATCCAGCGCCTGCCAACACAAGAAGCGGTCCTTCTGTACAAAAGACCGCTTCTTTCTGCATAGAATTTAAGGTATCATAAATTGCCATTGTATTTTTGTCCTGTCCTTCCCATTTGTTACCGCTCATTATAGCATAAACTTAAGGCAGGTGCAATTCTTATGATCGATCGGTTGATCTGGCTGGCCGGCACAAAAGCTGAGCAGAATCGTGCGCCAGATCTGTCTGCACAAACGACACTGCAAACGTCTGTGCAGACATCCGCTTGAACTTATGATGCAATCTGTGGGATGCCCGAGTTTTCAGAATTTTCCTCATTTTCCGGCTCATCCACTTCTCCCGGACATTTCTGCTGTTCTCCGGATCCCCGACAGAGCATCTCTCTCAAATCATCGAGGGAAAGATTCTGATTCTCCAAAAGTTCATTTACCTGACGGAATTTTTCCATCAAAATCTGATCCTGAATCTTTGATGCCCTCTCTTTCATGGTTTCCAGACAACTCTCATACTGTTCAATCGATGCATATGTCTGGGCAAGTTCATCCTCATATCTTTCCAGCGGGGTCCTGCGCGCCCGTCTTGCCATATCTGTTCCCTCCTTGGAATGTTTATTCTTTTCTGCTTTTCCCGGCATGTCCGCCCTTTGAGCCGCAAAACCATTTTTCTCGCCTGGTTCCGCTCTTCGCTCTCATTTTCCCTGAACTTCCTGTAGTGCTATCTTTTATTATAAATATATGGAATCATTGTAAAATTTATGCACATAAAAAGGCGATGGCACAAAGATTTCATCTTCAAAATTAAATTTTTAGTATCATTTTAGTATCAAAAAGGCTTAACTATATGGAGTTTTTCCCGTAGTTGAGCCTTTTCTACTTGTCATCTGGTTTTCGATACTATATAATAGAGCAAGAGGTGAAAATATGAAAACGAACGAAGAACGCTTAACAGACATTTTAAATCGCCTGGATTCCATCTCTTATATCAAACTGGATCGCATCCCGGAAATTGACCTGTACATGGATCAGGTCACCAGTTTTATGGAAGAGCATTTGAAGAAAGCTAAGAGAAATCCGGAGGATAAAGCGCTGACCAAGACGATGATCAACAATTATGCAAAAAATAATTTGCTTCCTCCTCCTGTCAAAAAGAAATACACAAAAGAGCACATGATTATGCTGCTCTTCATCTATTATTATAAAAATCTGCTGTCCATCAGTGATATTGAACAGCTCTTTGCCCCCATCACGCAAAAGCACTTTAAGGAAAAGGAGTCTCCGCTTCTGAGCCAGATCTATGAGGAAGTATTCTCCCTTGAGGACGAACAGATGGAACGCCTAAAAGAGGACGTCACTGCCAAGTTTGAGGCAGCCTGTGAAACCTTCCCGGATGCAGGGGAAGATCAGGATTACTTGAGACTTTTTGCCTTTATCAGTGAACTTTCTTTTGATGTCTATCTGAAGAAGCAGATGATTGAGACAATCATCGACCAGCTTCGCGCAGAAGATGCCTCAAAACCAGGCGACCGCAGAAAACGATGACGCACGAATTTGCGCGATTCTTTCCACGTCTAAAGAAGTGCAAATTTCACGCTTAGCTTGTAATCATTGTAATTAAAACAAACGAAAAGTCCCATATCCACCACTGACCACTGCCGTCGTGTGAATATGGGACTTTCATCTTTTTATCATTTTTTCTTGTTTTTCCAACAATCTTTTAAAAAGCGTTTTAAGCTCTCCATTTACAGGGAATGAGGCTACTCCTCATTCTCCTTTTCTTTCTGCTCTGCCATTCTTGAAAATACCATGTCATAGCCGTCGCTTCCGTAATTGAGTGAGCGGTTTACCCGGCTGATTGTCGCAGTCGACGCTCCGGTCTTCTCCGCAATCTCTAAATACGTTTTCTTCTCTCTGAGCATCTTTGCCACCTCATAGCGCTGTGACAGAGACAAGAGCTCATTTACCGTGCAAACATCCTCAAAAAAGCGATAACACTCTTCCGGTGTCTTAAGTGTCAGAATCGCCCGGAACAGATCATCCACTTCTTCATTTCTGATCTTCTTATTCATGAAAATTTCCCTTCTTTATCCATCTCGCCTGAGTCTGTATCAAAACTTTCATCTGCCCATCTTCTCATGACTTCTCATTCATCTTTCTTCTTCCTCTGAGCCTGTAAAAGAATACCACTCAAGCGGTTTTCGCTGCTTTTATCAGTTTATCACAGTAAATTTATAAAGTCTATACCTCTATGAAAAAATTACAAATCAAACTTTTTTGCTGCTTTGGCTGACTCATTTTTTCCACACCTGCAAAAACAAACGAAAAACTTTCTAAAGTAAGAACTTCTCCACCACCTGTGCCACACCGTCGTCGTTATTGGAGAGCGTCACGTAGTCTGCGGCATTGCGCACCGGAAGCACGGCATTTGCCATCGCCACACCGAGCCCTGCGAACTGAATCATCGACAGATCATTGTAGCCATCTCCGCAGGCAATCATCTCTTCCCGGTCCATTCCGAGCGCATGAAGCAGCTGGTCAAGAGACTGTGCCTTGTCAATTCCTTTCGGCAGAATCTCAAGGAAGAACGGTTCTGAACGATAAACGCTGAAATTCTTTCCAAGCGCCGCTTTCACCTTTCCCTCAACGGTTGCAAGATAATCCCCGTCATCGAGCATGATGAACTTCGGGACAGCAAAATTCATATATTCCCCGAGATTTTCAATTTTTTTCAGTTTCAAATGATTGATGGCTGACTCAATCTTCGCATACTGGTTCGCCGGATTATTCGTGATGATCCACGCATCCTGATAGGTCAGAATGTCCACACCCTCCTCCTGCGCCAGATTGACAATCCGCTGATTGGATTCTACCGGAAGCCTCTTCTGGAAAACAATCTCCCTCGTGCTGCAGTCCATGATGATTCCGCCGTTGAAAGAAAGGATAAATCCGCCATATTTTTCAAGTTCAAGCTGTTCTGCAAGCGGCATCACTCCGTAAGTCGGACGTCCGGAGGCAAGCACAACCTTCTTGCCCCGCTTCTGCGCCTCCATCAGCGCACGCAGCGTCCTCGGCGTAATTACCTTGTCCCGGTTTGTCAGTGTTCCATCCAGATCCAATACGATCATCTTGTAGTTGTTCATAAAATTCTTCCCCTAGCTGTAGCATTTTCTTTCACAAATATCTACCCTGTATTGTACCATGATTTTTGGTTTTTGTCATTTACATACGCAAAGCACCTCTCCACAACCTCACTCTGAATCACAAAAATTTTTCTGATTTTTATTCACCGCACCTCGTCTCTTTCAATATGATACTAGCAAATATGTGTAGCCATTACAGACTCACCCCAGACTACAAGCGTTTTTTCATCTTCCATTATGTTTCATCATCATTTATCGTGATATTATCATAATTATCACGATCCATTGATCTATTCATTAGGAGGCTTTTATGTATCATCGTCACTCACATCCTGCTTGTTTTCGTGCCTTATCCGGCATTCTCTCACTCTCCATGCTTCCGGTTGCTGCGTTGTTTGCCACAGTCACTGCAATCTCGCTGACTGGATGCCAAAAAACAGAAGCCGAGAGAACTCTCGTCCCCGTCACCTTAAATGAAGTCGCTCACTCAATCTTCTACGCGCCTCAGTACGCCGCCATCGAACTTGGGTACTTCAAGGATGAAGGCATTGATCTGACCCTTGTAAACGGTGCCGGTGCCGACAAAGTTATGACCGCATTGATTTCCGGCGATGCCGATATCGGCTTTATGGGATCTGAGGCAAGCATCTACACTTACGCGCAGGGAGCACAGGACTATGCTGTCAACTTCGCTCAGCTGACCCAGCGTGCCGGCAACTTTCTCGTCGGACACACACCGGATAATTCCTTCACCTGGGCAAAGCTCAAAGGCACAAAAGTCCTTGGCGGACGCGCTGGTGGCATGCCGGAGATGGTATTTGAGTATATCTTAAAGAAAAATGGCATCGACCCGAAGACAGATCTGACGATTGACCAGAGCATCAATTTCGGACTCACAGCAGCCGCCTTCTCCTCGGGAAATGGAAATGGGGCAGACTACACGGTCGAATTCGAGCCCTTCGCCACAAGCCTTGAACTTGAGGGAAAGGGCGTTGTGATTGCCTCTCTCGGCACAGATTCCGGATATGTGCCCTACACCACCTACTGTGCAAAGAAGAGTTACCTCGCCGATCATCCGGAACTGATTCAGCGCTTCACCAACGCAATTCAGCGCGGACTTGACTATGTAAACACCCACTCCGCCGAAGAGATTGCAAAGGTCATCCAGCCTCAGTTCAAGGAGACCCCTCTCGAGAATCTCACACGCATCACCGAGCGTTACAAAAACCAGGACACCTGGAAAACAGACACCATCTTTGAGAAAGAGAGCTTTGAACTGCTTGAGAACATTCTTGAGGAGGCCGGGGAACTCAAAGAGCGCCTCCCCTATGAAGACCTTGTGACAACCGAATTTGCAAAAAAAGCTGTAACAAAAAAATAAGCATCAAAACAGAAATTCTAACTGTAAAAATAAATTACAGCCACAAAAAATGTTCCGACAGCGGGTATATGTACAAAATTTCACTTCCACTCATACGCCAAAACTGCCGGAACATTTATATTATTTC
>NZ_CFAHBC010000042.1:0-17090 GCF_983179755.1 Brotaphodocola sp.
CCAGTTCTTCAATATCTTTCGCTGCTTTTGCGCCGCCTTTTTCATGAGCTTCTACAACGTAGGTGCCACTGCTTCCCAGCAGGTACTCAGTAGTAGTGTTCAGCGCATCCGCAATCTTCTGGATCGTGACCATATTGGATGGTTTGCGGCTGCCAAGCTCATAATTCTGAATTGTGCGGGCGGTTACACCGGCCTTCTCTGCAAGTTCTACCTGAGTTAAATTGGCTTCTGTTCTTTTTTCTTTCAACCTTTCTTTGAAGACCATAGGAATACCTCTTTCTTTTTTGATGGTGAACACGAATACTTTTTCATAAAAACATATTGATACGAAAAACTGTGCTTGCTATAATGACGATGAAAACACGAAATACAATTCGTGTAATTATAGTATCACAAGAAATGCTGTGTGTCAATGTGTTCGCGAAAAGTTGTTCGTGCTTTCACAAACGGAGAGGAGGAATACGGGATGCAAAGGGTGATTCTTCATTGTGATATGAATAATTTCTATGCCTCTGTCGAGTGTATGCTGAACCCGGAACTGAAGAACAAGCCGGTGGCAGTGTGCGGTTCTGTGGAGGAACGGCATGGTATCGTACTTGCGAAGAACTAACTATGCAGCAAAGGCGTTTGGCGTTTCCACGGGAGAGGCAATCTGGCAAGCAAAACAGAAGTGTCCGGATCTTGTGATCGTGGAGCCGCACTATGAGCAATATATGAAGTTTTCAAAATTAGCTCGTGAGATATACGGTCGTTATACTGATCAGATCGAGCCGTATGGGATGGACGAATGCTGGCTGGATGTGACCGGAAGCGGCTGCATGGGAACTGGATTTGAAATCGCAGATGAGATTCGTAGAACCGTTAAGTTTGAATTGGGACTTACGATTTCCGCAGGAGTGAGCTTCAATAAGATTTTTGCCAAGATTGGGTCGGATATGAAAAAGCCGGATGCGATTACCTGCATCGAAGCAGACTCATTCTGGGAGAAGATTTGGTGTCTTCCTGCCTTTGACTTGCTTGGAATCGGCAGAGCGACCGAGAAGATTCTGTCCGGTTATGGGATTCATACCATTGGAGAGCTTGCTGCAACATCGGATGATTTCCTGAAATGCCGCCTTGGAAAGAATGGATTGGCAATTAAGAAATATGCCAATGGACTGGATGATTCGCCGGTTATGCGTTCCGATTATGTCTCTCCAGTAAAGAGCATTGGGCACGGAATAACGACCATGCAGGATTTGGAGAATAACGCCGAAGTCTGGTGTGTCATGCTGGAGCTGGTGCAGGAGATCGGAACCAAGCTGCGAACGCATAAAAAGAAAGCTGGTGGAATAGCGATTTCCATCCGCAACAACGAGCTTTACACGAAAGAGTGGCAGAACCGGATTAGTATTCCGACACAAAGCCCCTCCTATCTGGCGAAAATCGCATTTGATCTGTTTGCAAAGAACTATCATTGGGAACATCCGATTCGTTCAGTGACGGTTCGGGCAATCAACCTGTTTGAAGAGGATTGTCCGATACAATACGACCTATTCACTGATGTGAAATCATTGGATCGCCAGGAACGGCTGGGCGCAGCGATTGAGCAGATTCGATTCCGATTCGGGAAAGATGCGATTAAAAATAGGGTACTTTTTCAGAAAAGCAAGATGTCGACAGAGCGAAAAGTGGATTTGGTTATGCCGACAGGAATGATTGGTTAATACAGCACCGGTAGAATTTGGTGAGTTCTTTGCTAAAAGAAGTCAACACATTCGCCGGTTTACAGAGGTGGAGCGTAGAATATGTCGGAACAGAAATGTAGAAAAGTATATGTACCTGTGAATTTGGATGTGGATGCAGAGGGAAATATCCGTCCGCGCCTGATTCGATGGATTGACGGACGGGTGTATGAGATCGACCGATTGAAGCATAAGTGTCGGGCTGCTTCCACGAAGGTAGGTGGCTACGGAATCCGCTATACGGTCATAATGGGTGGGCATGAGAGTTTTCTGTACAACGAAGATGAAAAATGGTTCGTTGAAGCAAAGGAGCCGTGCCTATGATCCTTTCACAGAAAAAGATAGAAGAAATCGCTGTTGCAGTGATAAGAGATTTTCAAAAGTCCTTTTTCGGCAGCGAAGCAGATGATCCGGCAAGATTCGCGCTTCCGACACCCATTGACCAGTTTGCATCCGACTATCTGAATCTGAAGGTGTCATTTCAAAAGCTGTCCTCGGACGGAAGCATCTATGGTGTTGTGATAAACTATAGTTGTAACAGTAGTGGCTAATAAGATATAATCAATCTCATAAAGGGGAATGATTGAGCAAATGCAAAACGAAAATATGTATAAAGGAGAAACAACGTATGAGAATATCAGTGATCGGAACGAATCCAGAGAAGATGGCGGCGATTGAGATGGAGATAAAGTCAGTTGCAGTTTTGGGAGCGGGGGCAGTCGGCTCGTATATTATTTGGGGACTTTATGAGAACAAAAATGTCAGACTCGGCGTGGTCGCAGACGGGGAGCGCGCAGAGCGCCTCAAAGCAGACGGATGCACGATCAATGGGGAGGTTTACCGCCCGAATATCTGGTCGCCCGAGGAGGCGCACGGTGTGGATCTTCTGATTGTCTCGCTCAAATACGGGGCACTTCCGGGGGCAATGAAAATGATCCGGACGATTGTCGGTGAGAATACGATCGTGATGAGCCTGATGAACGGAATCGACAGTGAGGAGCTGATTGCGAAGGAGATCGGGGAGTCGCATATCCTGAATTCGTTGATCAAGGTTGCGTCCCAGAGAAAAGAAGACGGTATTCATTTTGATCCGGAGACGACGATCGGAATCATTTTCGGGGAAGTTTCTGCTCCATATGAGAGCGAGCGCGTGCAGGCGGTCAAGGCGCTTTTTGCAGATACCGGAATCCGCATCCGCTCGACCGATTGTATTCGGGAAGAGATGTGGAGCAAGTTCCGTTTAAATGTCTGCAACAATCTTCCGCAGGCGATTCTCGGCGCCGGAGTCGGATGCTACCGCGACAGTGCGCATATGAAGGCAATCAGCGATGGCTTGCGTGCAGAACTTGAGGCGATCGCAAAGGCGAAGGGCGTGGATATGAGCAAGATTGACAGTTCCTCGAATCACGGGGCACCGGTTCGCCCATCAGCACGCTATTCCACGTTGCAGGATATCGAGGCGGGAAGACACACCGAGATCGATATGTTCTCAGGTGCGCTGATGCGGATGGGAAAAGAACTTGGAATCGCGACCCCGTATAACGAGTACACCTATCACATGATCAAGGCACTCGAAGAAAAGAATGACGGAAAATTTAATTACGATGACCAGAACGAGGGGCTTGTCTGGTCAAAATAAGTTTTGAAAAACAGACATAAAAAATTCTTTCGCCGCGCTCTGTTTTGTGATATGATGGGACAAGCAAGATGGTTAAAAAAATAGCAAAGGAGATTTCTCATGGGTGAACTGTTATTTATGAAGCCCTATTGTAAAGAAGTTATTTGGGGTGGAACAAAATTAAAGAGCATTTATGGTTATGAGACACAGGGAAATCACACTGGAGAGGCATGGGTGATCAGTGCGAATCCAGATGGTCAGAGTGTTGTGACCGAGGGTCATTATCAGGGAAAGACGCTGAAAGAACTCTGGGACGGGCACAGAGAGCTTTTTGGAAATCTGGAGGGCGATGTTTTTCCTCTTCTGATTAAGCTCATTGACGCGAGAGATCATTTAAGCATTCAGGTTCATCCGGATGATGAGTATGCATACTCTCATGAGAACGGAGAAAAGGGAAAAACCGAGTGCTGGTATATTGTGGACTGCGATGAGGGAGCGGACATTGTCATCGGTCACAAGGCTCAGACGAAAGAAGAGCTGAAGGCGATGATTGACGAGGGAAGATGGGATGATCTTCTGAATGTGATCCCGATTCACAAAGGAGATTTCTTCTACATTCCGGCGGGAACGGTTCATGCGATCCGCAAGGGTACGCTGATTCTTGAGACTCAGCAGAACAGCAACATCACCTATCGTCTGTACGATTATGGAAGATTGCAGGACGGCAAGCCGAGACAGCTTCATATCAAGCAGAGCCTCGATGTGATTCGTTGTCCGCAGGAGAGAGAAAATACCGTGCAGGAGGCAGTCGAGAAGGACGGAAATATCAGTCAGCGCCTTGTGAGCTGTCCGTTATTTACCGTAGATCATTTTGAGACAGCAGAGAAGATGACGATGGAACAGCCGTATTCCTTCCTGATTGTCGATGTCCTTGAGGGCGAGGGAAGCGTGAACAATCATCCGATTAAGAAGGGCGATCACTTCATCGCACCGTTTGGCTGTGGCAATCTGGAATTTTCCGGAAAACTTGAGCTGATCACCTCCCACGTTTCCTGAAAAGCAGATTTCTTCTAAATTTCGATGGAAATTTGGGAAAATCCGTAACGGAAAAACAGGGACGAAAGTTAAAGGTTGAGAAGGCAAAATAAAAATGCTAAGATAAAATGAGAATCCGAATAAAAAATAAAAACGGGAAAATAAAAAAAGGAGAGTAATACTATGTTGTTTGGAGCACTTGAAGCGGGCGGAACCAAGATGGTATGTGCAATCGGAAATGAAAACGGAGAGATTTTAGAGCAGAAGTCGATTCCGACGACGACTCCGGAGGAGACGATGCCGGCAATTCTGGAATACTTCAAGGACAAGGAGATTGCGTCAATCGGAATTGCCTGCTTTGGACCGATCGATCTGAATAAGAATTCTGAGACTTACGGATACATCACTTCCACACCGAAGATTCCGTGGAGAAATTACAACATTGTCGGTGCAGTCAAGGACGCACTGAAGATTCCGGTCGGTTTTGATACCGATGTAAATGGTTCTCTGCTGGGTGAGGTGACCTGGGGCTGTGCGAAGGGTCTGACCGATGCCGTTTATTTTACAATCGGAACCGGTGTCGGTGCCGGAATCATGACAAATGGAAAGATGCTTCACGGCATGCTTCATCCGGAGGCAGGTCATGTGAAGATGGTTCCGCGCAGTGGCGATACCTACAAGGGAAAATGCCCGTATCACGGAACCTGTTTTGAGGGAATGGCAGCGGGTCCGGCAATCGAGGAAAGATGGGGCGCAAAGGCAGTTCAGCTCGCAGACCGCGAGGAAGTCTGGGATCTTGAGAGTTATTACATCGCTCAGGCTCTGATGGGAATCGTTCTGACTCTGAGCCCGCAGAAGATTATTTTAGGTGGTGGTGTTATGCACCAGAAACAGCTCTTCTCGATGATTCGCGAGAAGATGCTCAAAGAGCTGAACGGATATATTCAGGCGAAAGAGCTGGCTGACATCGACAATTACATCGTTCCGGCAAGTCTCAACGACGATCAGGGAATCATGGGATGCATCAAACTGGCGATGAACAGTCTGGAAGAGGAAAATAAGTAAGGATCTGGCGGAAAATGAGAGAGAAACTGACACAGCACGACGTAGAGAAAATTCAGCAGGAGATTGACCAGAGAAAACTTGAGGAGAGACCGAAACTGATTGAGGCGGTCAAGGAAGCGCGTTCCCACGGCGATCTGAGTGAAAATTTTGAGTACCATGCGGCAAAACGCGAAAAGAATCAGAATGAGAGCCGAATCCGCTATCTGGAGAATCTGCTCAAGAATGCGATTGTGATCTCGGATGCCTCCCGCGAGGATGAGGTTGGACTGAACAACACAGTGACGCTTTTCATGGAGGATGATGACGAGGAAGAGGTCTACAAGCTCGTGACAAGTATCCGTGGAAGTTCGATTCACAATATGATCAGCACTGAGTCCCCGCTCGGTCGGGCGATTCTGCGCCATAAAGTCGGCGATCGCGTGCTGGTGCAGGCAAATGAGACATACAGCTATTATGTGACGATCCGAAAAATCGAGAACACCGACGATTCGGACGACACGATCCGGAAGTATTAGTATTGGATGAAGGATCAAATATCCGTTTCAATCGTAATTCAATATTAAATCCATTCGGGAAAACAGAAAAGTCCCGCACTCCGATTGGCTTTTGCTTAAGCCGATGGTGATGCGGGACTTTTTTGCTAATTTATTTGCGTGATGCTTCGGAAGCTTCTGTCGCAATCTGCTCTACAAGATGTTTGAGTTCTGCTTGCTCCAATCCGACCTCCATGCGGATCGAGTAACAGAAATCGTTGTCATACCAGGTCGCGAGAACGTATTTTTCATTGTCTCCTTTCAGGATAAGTGAAAATCCGTCAATATCTGTTGCGATGACATCGGAATATGAATTATAATCTCCGGAATTGTCTTTCTCCTCTGCGCTTGAGGACTGGCGGTAGACAATCTGATTGTCAGCTCCGCGGTAAGTGATCTGTGCAAGCTCATCAAAGTAGGACGTGTACTCGGTGGAGGTCACTTCAAATGGGAAATCATAGAGTCCGAAAACTTTAAATCCCATTCTTCGGGAAAGTTCATTGATCGATTTGCAAGTCTCAATCGATGCAGTTCCGGGAACACTTCCGACACCTTCAATCGGTATCTGGTTCGTGATCCGGTCGATCATTTGCGGAAGCGTCAGTGCACCGATTGCGAGAATCAGAAGACTGGCGCATACCGACAGATAGCGCGAGGTGCGAGGAAACGGCAGGCGCTTTTTCTCCGAGGAGAGTACCACATTGTTTAGAATCCGACTGCGCATTTCGTCAGTGACTTCAATGCGATCCATGATTTCCTTGTAGGAGTTATTTTTGTAGGATTTACTCAAAGTCATACACCTCCCTCAAAATCATTCTTAGTTCTGCGCGTGCCCGTCTGAGGTCTGAGCGGATTGTACTCTCCTTGCGCCCGAGGATCTTTGAAATCTCTGCGGTCGAGTAGCCCTCGTAATAAAACAGATGAATCGCTTCCCGGTATTTGTCGGGAAGATTTTTAACGGCTTCCCAGACAAAGGAGAGATCTTCTTGTTTTTCGTCGATCAGCTGTTCATCGAGTTCGTCGGTCATGCGGAGGCGGTTGTAGGCAATCTTGTTCTTGGAGAGATTTGCCGTGACCTTTAAAAGCCATGCCTTCTCGTGTGTCTCATTTTCAAACTCGGGAGCAGAGTCGAGGTAGGTGATCAGCGTATCCTGAAGAAGATCCTCGGCATCACTCATATTGTGAACGTAGGAATAGGCAAGGCGCAGAATCGAATTGCCGTAGGTATCGAGAAGGTATTCAGCATTATTTGCGACGGAGTCCTGTCGGGCGAGTCGCTTTCTCTCGGACGCATATCCATAAATTTTCGCATGGAAAGCAGATAAAAATTTTTTCAGTGATCTCAAAAAATCGAAACCGCCCGGCGAGCAGGGAAGTTCCAACGAAAGTATACTCATACAAATCCCCTAAAAATGTTTTTTATGAAATCTTTTTATGACTCAATACTCAATCAATGACTTAATCCTATACTCAATCCATTACTCAATCTCTGCAATCAGAGCACTGATCTCATCAACGGAGATTCCGTTCGTGCTGATCGAGTAGGAGTAATCGCCGTCTGTCCAGATCGCAGTTTTCACCATACCGTTATCGCCCTTCATTGTGATTTCGCGCGTGCCGATCGTGGCGGTGGAAGTCTCGGAATAAGTGGTGTAATCTCCGCTGATGTCCTTTCCGTTATAGAGTCCTTTGCGAATCCGCGCGATCTCTGTGTAGGATGGCTCAGAGGTGTTATCGTCTGCGCTTGCCGTTGTCTGATCGCTGTTTGCATCATTTGCATCGTAGTCCTTGAGATAAATCACCTCAATCAATTCCTTATTGAGGGTGCGAAAAACATTCGCGGAGACACCCTGAATCTCGCCCGGAATCTTGAACGAAAATCCAGCAGTATTCTGCGCGTCGGCAAGGGTTGTGTGATCGATAAACGGGTTCGGCATCGAGGTCATCTGACCAGTTTCATTTGCAGAGGTCTCTGCGCTGATCGAAGTCTTCTCTGCCCTGGTCGTGGTTTCGTGTCTTGCGCAGGCGCTCATCAAGACGAGTGTCAGAAGACCGAGAGTCGTGAGACAGGTGCGGATCTTGCGGTTGCCGAAATTCTTATTTGCGTTCAGGTTCTTGTTTTAGTTCTTATTCCAGTTTGCTACCTTTGCTACGTTCTTGTTCATTTTCATGATAAATTCTCCTCATCTTTTTTATTTAAGGGAATTATTTCCCTTCATGAGTTATACAGATGAGGAGAATAAAATGTTGCAAAAAATAAAAAATTTTAAAAAAATTATTTTACGGGGATCAGATCATTAGATCCATCCGCCGTCCATTGCGATGACCTGTCCGGTCAGGTAGGAACCCTTGTATCCGAGATGGTAGACAAAGTCAGCGACTTCCTCGGCGGTTCCGAGGCGACCTGCCGGGATCTCATCGACGAGCTGGAGCATCTCGTCTTCCTCCATCCACTGATTCATCTCCGTGTCGATCGCTCCGCAGGCAACAGCGTTGACCTGAATGTTGCTCGGTGCAAGTTCTTTTGCGAGGGCGCGGGTAAATGCATTGATGCCACCCTTTGTTGCGGAGTAGGCAACCTCGCAGGAAGCTCCGACATTTCCCCAGACGGAGGAGATGTTTACGATTTTTCCGGAACCGGCAGACAGCATCATCGGGATTGCCAGTTTGCAACAGTTAAAGACGGAGGTCAGGTTTGTGCGGATGATGCGGTCCCAGTCCTCGCTCGTCATATCCTGAAGCAGTCCGATGTAATCGACACCGGCATTGTTGACGAGAACATCAAGGGAGCCGTACTGTTTGCGGATCAGCGCAAACAATTTTTCACAGTCTTCCATTTTTCCCATATCTCCGAGAAAGGCGGTACAACCGACCTGATAGCTGGAGATCTCTTTTTGCGCCTGAAGAAGCTCGCGCTCCCGATGCGCGCAGTTGATGATGACGTTATATCCTTTTTTTGCAAATTTTATGGCGATCGCCTTTCCGATTCCGCGGGAAGCACCCGTTACAAGTACTACTTTTTTTGCCATACAAACACGCTTCCTTTCTTAAAATTTGATAGTTCCATTATAAGTTTTTCGGGGATAATGAGCAAGGAAAAATCTCGAACTTTCTGGAATCCTTTACGATTCAATTACAATTTCCGTAACTCTCTGTATCTTAAAAGAAACTTGTGTTATACTGAACCACAGTGACGCAGTTTTGATGCGATGGGGAAGCAACAGAGTTACTTTACTGTAACGGAACGTAAGCAATAAAACAGGAGTGAAAAATGGAAAAAAAATATGATCTGGTGATTGTTGGTTCCGGTCCGGCAGGACTGACCGCAGGGATTTACGCACAGCGTGCGAGACTGAATACTCTTGTGATTGAGAAAGAGATGGTCAGCGGAGGACAGGTGCTGACGACGTATGAGGTGGAGAACTATCCGGGATTTCCGGTGGTGGATGGATTTACGCTCGGAACGAAATTCCGGGAGCATGCGGATCACCTCGGCGCAGAATTTGTCACCGATGAGATTGTGGGAATTCGCCTGATGCAGGAGCAGGATACGGATCTTTTGGCGATCGATGCTTCGGAGGATGGAGTAAGAGATCTGCGAGCTGCACAGGTGGAAGTACCGGGTGTCACAGAGATTGTATCACATTTTGACTCTGAAAAGACATGGAAGGTGCTCACGGGAAAGAAGGGAACCTATCTTGCAAAGACGGTGATTCTGGCTTCAGGGGCGACACACAGAAGTCTTGGAGTTCCTGGTGAGGAGCGCCTTCGCGGTTCCGGAGTGAGCTACTGTGCGACGTGTGACGGAGCGTTTTTCCGCAGAAAAGAGGTCGCTGTCGTCGGAGGCGGAGATGTCGCGATCGAGGATGCGATTTTTCTGTCCCGGATGTGCAGTCACGTCTATCTGATTCATCGCAGAGGAGAACTGCGCGGGGCGAGATCCCTTCAGGAACAGCTTTTGGCGCTTGAGAATGTGACGATTCTCTGGGATACCGTGGTCGAGGAGATCTGCGGGGAGCAGAGAGTTGAGAACATTCAGCTTCGCAATGTGAAGAGTGGGGAACATTCGCAGCTTTCTGTGAACGGGGTCTTCGTGGCAGTCGGAATTGAGCCGAACAGCACGTTCGTGGAAGATCTGGTTCAGACGGATCACGGCTATGTGTGTGCCGGGGAGACGTGTGAGACGAGTGTGCCGGGAATTTTTGTGGCGGGGGACATGAGAACGAAACAGCTTCGCCAGATTGTGACGGCTACTGCGGATGGCGCGAATGCGGTCAGCAGTGCCGAGCGGTATCTGAATGCATGGAGCCATCGCTAGAATCATCGCTGGAACTATCGTTAGGACATCTGAGCGGGAATCCTCGGTCATTCAATGACCGTGCAGTTCACAATAGAACCATTGTAAAAGGCTTCATAAATGAGGTTTCATAAATGATTTTTGCAATACTTGAATTTGAGGGAGACGAGAGGGAGAAAAAATAGATGAAAAAAACAATCAGGATGTTAACCCTGAGCTGTGTGTGTGCAATGACTCTGGGAGTGATTCCCGCTTATGCGGATGTGCAGAAATCTCCGCATACCGTATCGGTTGTGGCATCACAGGGAAATTATGAGAATATTGCAGTCTCGCAGGTATCCGATTATGTAAATATCAGAGAGAATCCAAATACGGACAGCACGATTGTCGGAAAGATTTATAACAACTGTGCGGCGACGATTCTTGAGACTGTCGAGGGCGAGGGTGGAAAGTGGTATCGAATCCAGTCGGGCGCAGTAACCGGATACATTAAGGCTCAGTATTTTGTGACCGGAGATTCGGCGGAACAGCTTGCGCGCTCGATTCGGCGAGAGTTTGTCACGATCAGCGCGGATGGTCTTCGCCTGAGAGCGGAGCCGAACCTGACGAGCACGACGTTGACTCTGTTGTCTCAGGGTGCGGAGTACATCGTCGTCGACGATGAGGGTGATTTCTTTAAAGTCGAGATCGATGAAGATCTTGTCGGCTATATTTCCAAGAATTACTGTACGGCACGCGTGGAGTTTGATCAGGCAGTGACGCTTCAGGAGGAAAAGGAAAAGAAGGCGGAAGAGGAGAAGCGAAAGCAGGAGGCAGATTCTGCAATTGCGCAACTTGAGGAAGTCCGCAGAGTCGAGGCGAAGGAAGAGGCGGAGGAGAGCCAGACCGGAAACAATGGCACGACAATTGCTCCAAATCCTTCCGGTGCTGAGTCTTCCACAAATGGATCAACGCCGACAACCTCGAATTCGTCTTCTGAAAATCCTGACAACGGAGCGACGATCATTGCCACGAAACCAGATGAGGTTGACACGACTGCACCGGCACAGAATAACAGCAACAGTTCTTCTGGTACGTCCACCGCATCCGGACCTTCGACGGGAACGACGGGATCAACAGGAAGTACAAACAGTGGGACAAGCACAAAACCGTCTGCGACTGTCGTACAGCCGTCGAACACGACAACTTCTTCTGGTACAACGACCGCAGGCACTTCGGATTCCAAGAACAGTGCGACGATCAAGGGCAGTGGCGGACCGGGTTCCACCGCAGTTGTCACCGCGACGAGAACGGCGATTGTCGCTTACGCAAAACAGTTCCTCGGCAACAAATATGTATACGGTGGGACAAGCCTGACGACAGGAGCAGACTGTTCCGGATTCACGCAGGCGATTTTTGCACACTTTGGAATCACGACGGGAAGAACCTCGAGAGATCAGGCACAGAATGTCAAGACGATCCCGATTTCGAGTGTTCAGCCGGGCGATCTTCTGTTCTATGGAAGCGGAAGCACGATCACCCATGTAGCGATTTACATAGGAGATGGAAAGGTTATCCACTCGAGCAACTCGAGGACCGGTGTCATCATCTCCCCGTACAACTACCGAACCCCGAGCAAAGCGGGAACATTCTTGAATTAAGGGGGAGGCATGGAGCAGAAAAAACAGTACTATGGTGTTGATGTTGTAAAGTTTATTCTTGCCCTTCTTGTCGCCGGTCGCCATATGATTCAGGTGTTTTATGCGCAGGAGAGCCCGTGGCGGTTGACCGTCGGCTCGTGGCTCTCCAATCTGGCAGTGCCGTTTTTCTTTACCGTCGCCGGATTTCTTCTGTTTCGGAAAATCTGCGGGACTGAGAGAACCGCGGGGGAGCGATCAGGAAAGAAAAAGGAAACGGAAATTGGAAACGGAAGAGATCGAAACGAAATCGAGGGTGGAAGTGGAAATGAGGAATCTGGACGCGGAAGAAGTCGCAGAAAACAGCAGAGAAGAGTCTCGTCATCCTCTGCACAGAGAGAGTTGGCAAATCGAACCTCAGATCCGTCGAAAACAGGAAAATCAGGAGTCAGTGGAAGCAGTCGCAGTCGCTCAGGTTCCGTCAAAAAGGGCGGATGGAGACAGGTTTGTAAATACTGTTGGCGAATTTTAAAACTCTATGTGCTCTGGTGCGTGATCTACTGGCCGATTGATATTTACAACTGGTACCACGGAACTGCGACGATCAAGGAGAGCGTGATTTTCTATATCCGCTCGTTCTTCTTCTCGAGCACGATCGCCCAGCTCTGGTATCTTCCGGCGCTGATTACCGCATGCCTGATTGTCTGGTGCGTGTCGCTCGGCGCGCGCTACATCACACCGGCGCTGATTGTGACCGGTGCGCTGTTTCTGGCAGGGTGTCTCGGCGATAACTGGTATTTCACGGCGATGCTTCCGCAGAAGATCCAGAACCTGATTTATCTCTACGGACAGCACTGCATGACGATGAGAAACGGAATTTTTTATGGAAGTTTTTATGTGTGCCTTGGTCTTGTTTTTGCGAAGAAAACGAGAAATCTGCCGTTTCTCGTATCCTTTGCGCTGGCAGTCTTCTTTTGCTGGGTGATGAAAAAGGAGGTCACGCATTGCGGAAATATCAACATCGTGATTTCCGCTGCCCCGACCGCCTTTTTCCTGACCGAGTCGGCGCTCTCTTTGCGTCTGCCGGACTGGAAACTTTTCACGAGACTCAGAGCGATGAGCGAGTGGGTGTATCTGTCTCACTTTTATTTCTTTTATTTCTTCTCGTGGACGGCAAAGATCAATCCTCTGCCGTTGACGGAGAAAAATATTATGCTCTGCATCTTTATCCCGATGCTGATTTTTGCGTGGGGGATGGCATGTCTGGGAGAGCGAAGGACATGGGTCAGAAAGCTGATCTAACGATAACGAGGAGGTGCGCTTGCACCTCCTCGAATTTTTCTTGAATTTAGTTTTTCACGAACCGGATCTTAATCGAATCCTTTTGGAATCTGGTTTTAACCTGGTTTTCTGAATCTGATGAAGTGGAATGATGATTACTCAAATTCCGGCTCAATCAGACCATAGGTGTTATTCTTTCTCTTGTATACCACATTGACCTGTTCGGTCTCTGCATTCAGGAATACATAGAAGCTGTGACCAAGCAGTTCCATCTGCACACAAGCCTCTTCCGGGTCCATCGGCTTTACTGCGAAGCGTTTGGTCTTCACGATGTTGATCTCGTCATCGGTATCAAACTCCTCGTTGATGAACAGATCTGAGAATGCCATTGCGCTCTGCTTCTTGTCGATCAGTTTGTTTTTATATTTTTTCATCTGACGCTCGATGATCTCTTCTACCAGATCGATGGAGACGTACATATCACTGCTGGATTCTTCCGCACGGATCATAGTTCCCTTAACCGGGATCGTAACTTCGATTTTCTGTTTGCCTTTCTGCACGCTGAGAGTGACGATTACCTCTGTGTCCGGATTAAAATAGCGATCAAGCTTTCCAATCTTTTCTTCTACTGCTGCCCGCAGACCCGGAGTCACATCGATGTTTCTTCCTGTAATAGTATAACGCATAGTCATCAGCTCCTTCTTTTGAGATGACTCCAGTATAACACACAAGTCCGAAAAATTCAACCAGAATACACAAATTGTTGTGACAATTATTCTTAAAAAAATATAAATAGAAATATTTCTATATAAGAAAAAATATTGAAAAAATATAACCTGTAAAAATGCGGAAGTGAGGGATAGATTTGGAAAGAAAAGTTTGATTTTCTGTTTCATTTCCGTTTTGCTTCTGCCTTATTTTGGTGGAAAAGTGGGAAAACTAGGAGAAAGGAGTGGAAAACGGATCAAAAAAGAGGTTAATTTTTTGTGAAGTGGAGGGGGAAAACTTGAATAAATCGAGGGTTAGTGTTACAATGACTAGGATTGACTGTAAAATGGGTCAGATTATAGCTTGTCTGGCTGGAAAGAAAAATGTTTAGGAGACAGAATTTATGAATCTCATAGAGAAATTATTTGGCACCCACAGCGAGCGGGAACTCAAGATGATTTATCCGATTGTGGACAAGATTGAGGCGCTGAGGCCCAAGATGGGAGAGCTTACGGATGAGCAGTTGCGCGACAACACCCGTATTTTTAAAGAGCGACTGGCAAACGGAGAGACTCTTGATGATCTTCTGCCGGAGGCATTTGCAACTGTCCGTGAAGCTGCAAAGCGAGTGCTGAAGATGGAGCATTATCCGGTACAGCTCATCGGTGGTATCGTTCTTCACCAGGGACGTATCGCAGAGATGAGAACCGGTGAAGGTAAGACGCTCGTGTCGACCGCTCCGGCATATTTAAATGCACTGACAGGAAAGGGCGTTCACATTGTCACCGTCAACGACTATCTGGCAAAGCGAGATGCGGAGTGGATGGGACAGGTTCACGAGTTCTTGGGACTGAGTGTTGGTATCGTCTTAAACCCGATGAACTCTGAGGAGCGTAAGAAGGCATATGCCTGCGATATCACCTATGTAACGAACAACGAGCTCGGTTTCGACTATCTGCGTGACAACATGGCAATCTACAAGGAGCAGATGGTTTTAAGAGGTCTTGAGTATGCGATCATCGATGAGGTTGACTCTGTCCTGATCGATGAGGCGAGAACTCCGCTGATCATTTCCGGTCAGAGCGGTAAGTCCACGAAGCTGTATGAGGTCTGTGACGTTCTGGCTCATCAGCTCGAGAAGGGCGAGGCTTCCGGCGAGTTCACAAAGATGAATGCAATCATGGGCGAAGACATCGAGGAGACCGGTGACTTCATCGTCAATGAGAAGGATAAGGTTGTAAACCTGACGGAGGAAGGTGTGCGCAAGGTCGAGGAATATTTCCATATTGAGAACCTTGCAGATCCGGAGAATCTGGAGATCCAGCACAACATCATCCTCGCACTGCGTGCAAACTACCTGATGCACCGCGATAAGGACTATGTTGTAAAAGATGATGAGGTTCTGATCGTCGATGAGTTTACCGGACGTATCATGCCGGGGCGTCGTTATTCCGATGGTCTGCATCAGGCAATCGAGGCGAAGGAGCATGTAAATGTTCGCCGTGAGAGCAAGACGCTTGCGACAATCACCTTCCAGAACTTCTTTAACAAGTTCAAGAAGAAATCCGGTATGACCGGTACGGCTCTGACCGAGGAGAAGGAGTTCCGTAACACTTACGGAATGGATGCAATCGCAATCCCGACGAACCGTCCGGTACAGCGTATCGATCACGAGGATGCAGTTTATAAGACCAAGAAAGAAAAATTCGATGCCGTTGTCAAAGAGGTTGAGGAAGCACACGCAAAGGGACAGCCGGTTTTGGTCGGCACGATCACAATCGAGACTTCTGAGCTTTTGAGCAAGATGCTCAAGAAGCGCGGAATTCAGCATAAAGTTCTGAATGCGAAGTTCCATGAGCTCGAGGCAGAGATTGTTGCAGATGCAGGTATTCATGGAGCAGTCACGATCGCGACGAACATGGCAGGTCGTGGTACCGATATTAAGCTGGATGAAGATGCAAGAAAAGCAGGCGGACTGAAGGTAATCGGTACGGAGCGTCACGAGTCGAGACGAATCGATAACCAGCTCCGTGGTCGTTCCGGTCGTCAGGGAGATCCGGGTGAGTCCCGTTTCTACATCTCTCTTGAGGATGATCTGATGCGTCTGTTCGGTTCTGAGCGTCTGATGAAGATGTTTGAGGCTCTCGGTGTTCCGGAGGGCGAGCAGATCGAGCATAAGATGCTCTCAAGTGCGATCGAGAAGGCTCAGATGAAGATCGAGACGAACAACTACGGTCTGCGTGAGAACCTGCTCAAGTACGATGAGGTCAACAACGAACAGCGTGAGATCATTTACGCAGAGCGCCGGAAAGTTCTTGACGGCGACAACATGCGTGATCTCGTTCTGAAGATGATCACTGACATTGTGGAGAACGCAGTGGATATGTCGATCTCTGATGAGCAGAGTGTCTCTGACTGGGATTGGGCAGAGCTTAACAACCTGCTGACTCCGGTGATCCCGCTTCAGCCGATCAATGAGGAGAACCATCCGGTCAGCAAGAAGAACGAGCTTAAGCATATGCTCAAGGAAGAGGCAATCAAGCTCTACGAGGAGAAGGAAGCACAGTTCCCGGATGCCGAGCAGGTGCGTGAGATTGAGCGTGTCGTTCTGTTAAAGGTTATCGACAACAAGTGGATGAACCACATCGACGATATGGATCAGCTTCGTGAGGGAATCGGTCTGCAGGCCTATGGTCAGCGTGATCCGGTTGTCGAGTACAAGATGAGCGCATACGAGATGTTCGAGGCAATGACGGCTGCAATCACCGAGGAGACCGTTCGCATCCTGTTCCACATCCGTGTTGAGCAGAAGCTTGAGCGTGAGCCGGCTGCAAAGGTAACAGGAACGAACCGCGATGAGTCCGCTGTTCAGGCTCCGAAGAAGAGAGAAGAGCAGAAGATTTACCCGAATGATCCGTGTCCGTGCGGAAGCGGTAAGAAGTATAAGCAGTGCTGTGGAAGAAAACTGGTGTAAGAAATAATCGTTAGAAGATTAGAAGGTTAGAAGATTAGAAAATCGGAACATCAGAAAGCCAGAAGCGCTTTGGAAATTGTTTTAAAAATTGATTAAAAAATATAAGAATGAAAGTGGGTGACACAATGGTCGAGCTTGATCCGTACAAGTACAAGTTATCAACATTCGAAAAACCATTAGTGGAAGTGAGGGATTCACTTTGACCTGGATAACAAGGTCAGACGAATCGATGAGTTAGA
>NZ_CFAHBC010000043.1:0-14945 GCF_983179755.1 Brotaphodocola sp.
ATTTACCATATCTGGTTTTCCTATTTTCTGATGTCCGGAGATAGAAATTTCCTATGACCTGATTGTCCAAAATTTGACTATCCACCCTTAGGCACTTCTCTTCTCCACTTAATCATTTTCTTCTCCTAATGGAACTTCCCGGATAATATATTCGGTATCTCCATAAAAGCCATATTCATTACGCAATCTATGACGTTCCACATATCCATGATGCTCTAATTCCTTAATTGCAGAACGAACAGAATCAATCCCATCTCTGCTCAGTGTTGCCAGTCCCTGCATATTGTAATTCCAGTCCTCTGGTAAACTTAACATCAGTGACAATAGGCCTTTCGCTTTCAATGTCAGATTCTTATTCTTGAAATGGTGATTACTCATTACCGTAAAATTCTTAGTTCTCTCTACACGAAAAATCTGTGCCATGCTCCCATCCCCTTTCCAGTTCAAAAGAAAAAGACGCAAGCCATATCTTATGACTCACGCCTTACTTCGCTCACAATATTCTATTTTTATCAGTTACCTGCCAGATTAGTTACTGGCAATCCTTATACATAAATCAATTCTTTCAGGATAATCTCTTCTGCAATCGCTCTGTGCTGATTGGCAGCTCTTACCCATGCCATCTGATCTTTCTCCTTATCCGGCAGTGGTTCTTTTTCTTCCAACTGTTTCAGAATCACTTCTTCCCGTTCCCTGGCTGCCTTGTCCACTTCCAGAAGATGCTCTCCAATCGTATCCTGCAGAAGCATCACCTGATAGGTTAAATTTCGATGGTTTTTCAGATAATCTCTACGAAGAAAACCATACTTTCCAAGTTGCTCCATCTGCTCACCGGATTTATAGGTGAGATTCGGAATCAGATATCCATTTACATTCGTATACGTTAATTTCATTTTATTAGCACTCTCCATTTCTCATCATTTTTTGACCACAAATTTACGACATTTACGGCAAATCTGACACTGCTTTACAATACCAGACAAAATGACTGATTCCCCGGAAAGCCTGTAAAACAGGCACTTCTAGGATACACAAGACAGGACAAAAATCGACTTCCATTATCAAGATGTGAGTGCTAATTTTTTGTGAACATTTTGTGAACTCATCAATCAAAAAAATCTCCCTATGCCGATGCGATTTTCTCCTCGCACCCACACAGAGGGATTTTTTGATTCCCACCTAAATATCTTAAAACAAAACTGAGACAACCACAAAGATCACCGTGCAGATCAGACTTGCGGTCAGACTGCAAAGTGCCTGCTCTCTCTCACTCAGCTCCGCAAACGACACGATGTGCTCATCTGCAAAATCGACGATGTCGCTTGTTCCCCTGCGGACCGGTTTCTTTTTTTCTCCTTCTCGCTTTTCAAAGAGATGGTGGAAGGAGACCCCGTCGAATTTCAGATAGGAAAACCACGCAAACGCCAGAAACAGTACCCCAACGACAAAACAGCCGTCTCTTCCCAGAGACAGCTGTCCTCCCGTGTTGACGTACCGGTTCCATAAAAGCAGGACTGCAACTGCAATCGCACTTCTCGCCACGACCTTGTAGAGAATCGGGCGAACCATATAGGACTGGTAATACGACAACCACTTTTTCATTATCTGGATTCCTCAATTTCCTTTCGGTAACCGTCGAGCTCCTTCTGATTTCCGTAAACGAAATGTCCCGGAAGAATCTCCTCCCAGACTGGTCCGTCGACGCTGTAATCATGGATTGACGGATCGTAGACGAGAAGTTTCTTGTTCTTCTCAAGCTCCGGATCAGGAATCGGAACTGCGGACAAAAGTGCCTTCGTGTACGGGTGAAGCGGATGGAGGAAAAGCTCCTCAGCCTCAGCAAGCTCCACGATACGCCCCTTGTGAATAACCGCGATTCGGTCAGAGATAAAGCGAACAACAGAGAGATCATGAGCGATGAACAGATACGTCAGTCCACGGCTCTTCTTTAAGTTGTTCAGCAGGTTCAGTACCTGTGCACGGATCGAGACGTCGAGGGCGGAAATCGGCTCATCGGCTACGACGAACTCCGGCTCCATGATCAGCGCACGTGCAATTCCGATACGCTGACGCTGACCACCCGAGAACTCGTGCGGGAAGCGGGAAGCGAACTCCGGCAGAAGTCCAACCTCGCGAAGTGCCTCTGCAACCTTGCGCTTGCGGTCTTCCTCGTCCTTGTACATGTGGAAATTGATCAGACCCTCGGAGATGATGTAGTCGACCTTCGCACGCTCATTCAAGGAGGCCATCGGGTCCTGGAAAATCATCTGGCAGGTCTTTACGACCTCACGGTCAAGGTCTTTTGAGATCTTTCCGCTGATCCGCTTTCCGCGGTAGAGAATCTCACCGGCAGATACCGGATTGATTCGGGTGATCGCTCTTCCGATCGTCGTCTTTCCGGAACCGGACTCTCCTACGAGCGAGAACGTCTCTCCCTTATAAATATCAAAATTTACATGGTCGACAGCGACGAATTTCTTCTTTCCGCTTCCGAAGGTAATCTGCAAATCTTTGATTTCAATTAATTTCTCTTTCTCAGCCACCGCATCTTACCCCCTTTCCTTTAACTTCATCTGCTCGCGCAGTCTGCGGATGGAATCCGGCTGTTCGATCTTCGGCGCTCTCGGATCGAGATACCAGGTCTTTGCCTTGTGTGTCGGGGACACCTCAAAGAACGGTGGTTCCTCGACAAAGTCGATTGCGAGTGCACGCTTGTTTCTCGGTGCGAACGCATCGCCCTTAACCTCGTTAAACAGGTTTGGCGGAGTTCCGTCGATTGTCGGAAGTGCCTCACCCTTGACGCCGAGCTGTGGAAGTGCAGACAGCAAAGCCCAGGTGTACGGATGCCATGCGTCGTAGAAAATCTCCTCGACCATACCGTACTCGACAATCTGTCCTGCATACATAACTGCAACGCGATCAGCGACATTTGCCACAACTCCGAGATCATGAGTGATGTAGACAACCGTCATGTTCAGCTCTTTCTGAAGACTGCGAATCAGATCAAGAATCTGAGCCTGAATCGTCACGTCGAGAGCCGTCGTCGGCTCGTCACAGATCAGGATCTCCGGGTGGCAGGCAACCGCGATCGCGATGACAACTCGCTGGCGCATACCGCCGGAAAACTCGTGCGGATACTGGTTGTAACGGCGCTCAGCATCCGGGATTCCAACCTTACGGAGCATATCGAGTGCCTTCGCCTTTGCCTCCGGTCCCTTGATTCCCTGATTGAGCTCGATACTCTCCTCAATCTGGCGACCGATCTTCTTTAACGGGTTCAACGAAGTCATCGGATCCTGCATGACCATCGAGATCTTCTTTCCGCGGATCGTCATCCAATCCTTCTCTGTCTTGTAAGTTGCAAGATCCTTTCCGTCATACTGGATGCTTCCGCCGACAATGCTTCCATTCGCATCAAGCATGCCGAGAAAGGACTTTGTAAATACCGATTTGCCTGATCCAGACTCGCCCACGATCGCGAGCGTCTCTCCCTGATAAAGATCGAGAGAGCACTTGCGGATCGCCTTCAGTTTCTTGCCACGCAGGCTGAACTGAATTTCAACGTCTCTGGCGGACAGAATCGGCGCTTTTTCCATATTAGCATTTGCCATATCCGTTTCCTCCAAATTTTTCCAAATTAGTATTTGATTTTCTTATACATGGTTTCTAGGATCTGCCGCATCCGAGAATGCATTTCCCACCAGATAGAAAGTGATGGTAATCAGGGATACGATGACCGCCGGGAAAATCAGCAGATACGGATACTGCAAGAAGTAGTTGCGGGCATTTCTCAAGAGAATGCCGAGGGACGGCGTATTCACATCGAGTCCGAGTCCAAGGTAGGACAGGGTTGACTCCAGAGCGATCGTCTGCGGGATCGACAGAGCCAGACGCAGGATAATCACGCTGATCAGATACGGGAAAATGTTCTTCACAAGAATTCGCCATACCGGTGTTCCGAGACATCTCGATGCCAGGTTGTACTCGCGGTCGCGGTACATCAGCACGAGGTTTCTGACATTTCTCGCCATCACAAGCCAGCCGACCGTGATCATTGCGATCGCCATGTTGCGGAAGCTCTGTCCGAAGAGCAGAGCTGCGAGCGTCATGTAGATGATCGTCGGGATGTTGTTGATGACGTTGTAAATCTCTGTCATGATGCGGTCAAGACTGCGCACATAGCCCCAGATACATCCGATCGTCACACCGAGCACGCACTCTCCGAGTGCAACAATCAGTGCCAGCTTAATCGAGATCTGAGCGGCGTACCATACCTGACACCAGTAGTCACGTCCGAGGTTATCCGTTCCGAACCAGAACTCTCCGTTCGGGGACGTGAATGCCAGAGATGCATCTGACATGATCTGCGCGGAAGAATAATCGTACTTTCCGATTTTCAGCGCAATAAAGGAAAAAATAACAAGGGCAAAGAACACAAACGCCATGAACACTGCCGATTTCTTCTTGAGGAAATTCTGAAATACGGATTTCCAATAAGAATAATCGGAGTATCCGATGCGCTCTGCTGCCTCCGGAGAATACTCCACAAATTCAAATCCATTGCTCGGATTCTCATTCTGATTCTGTTTCTGATTCTGTTCGCTCATCGACTGCCTCCTTTGTCCGCCAGTTTGATTCTCGGGTCGAGAAGCATCATCAGCACATCACCGAGGAACACGCCCAGAACTCCCAGAGCCGCATAAATGATTACCAGGGTCTGAACCACATTCAAATCATAACGGGTGATGGCATCAGTCAGAAGCGGGCCCATTCCCGGAACAGAGAAGAAACGCTCTGCCAGAAGAGAACCACTGATCGTCATCAGGAACGATGCCGGGATATACTGTACCAGAGGTACAAATGCATTCTTGAGCACATGCTTTACCATGATGTCCTTAAATGCCATGCCCTTGATGCGGGCGAGCTTGATATAATCTTTGTTCAGCTCATCAACCATGTAACGTCTGGTCCACAGCGCATAGTGAGCGATAGATGCCAGAGCGAGACAGACGATGGGCAGAATACTGGATTTTCCAACATTTCTCGTGGAATAGAGCGTCGGCAGGTTCAGCACATGAGCACCGAACGCAAGCACGAGGGAGTAGGATACCAGTGGCGGAACTGCGTTTACAAAAATAGTGTATGCCGTTCCAATATGGTCGAAAATGCGGTCCTTGTGACGGGCCTGCATCACGCCTAAGAACACACCAATGATCAGGGCGATAACTAGCGCGGTACATCCGAGACGCATGGAAATCGCAAATTTCGTTCCGATTACCTTCAGAACCGGAGCACCCGTCTGAATTCGACGGGAAACACCGAAGTCAAAATGCAGAAGCTGTCCGTAAAAGCGGAGCAACTGCTGTCCGATCGGATCTAACAGTCCGGCTGCTAACAACTGATCGTTCTTCTGTTCCTCCGTGAGCTTCATGACCTGGTCCTCTGTAAAGTAGTAGTCCGTCGGAAGCATCCGCATGAGCAGGAAAACAATCGTTGCCACAACCAGGACTGTTACAAGTGACTGTAACAGTCGTTTGATTGTGTATTTTGTCATATCTTATTACTTCGCCTCCGCTGCAAAAGCCTCATACTGCTCAGTTGTATACGGAGTGGTAGAAGTCTCCCAATTCTTGTAAGTATAGTTCTGGGCGCCGTACATCGCATTCATCTTGGTGTAATCATTGACCTTCGTCAACTGCCACTGGGTCTCGTACTGAACCGGGATCGTCAGAGCATGCTCAAGCATATATGCCTCAGCCTCAGCAAATGCATCGTAACGCTGATCCATATCGTCACAGATCTCGCCAGCCTTCTCTACCATGTCAGAGAACTCCTTGTAGGTCGCAATCAGATTCTCATCAGTTGCCTGATTGATTCTGGAGTAGTTCTTGGAGTAGTAAGCGCCGTCATAGCCATAACGCTCCTGATCGAGGAAGTTTGCCGGATCACCGTAGTCTGCACCCCATCCACTGATGTAGTAGGAATGGATACCAGGCTGGATAACCTCTTTCGTTACGCTGGATACGAAGGTCTTGATGTTGAAGTTTACATAGTCATCGCCAAGGCACTCAGAGAAGATCTGCTTCATGATCGTCTGGGTATCCAGAGCATTCTGGTCACCGGAAACGATGTAGTAGTCGATCTGGATCGGGAAGGTAACGCCCTGAGCACTCAGCTCTTCCATAGCCTGCTTCTTGTAAGCCTCAGCCTTCTCCTTGTTGTATCTTCTCATGTGCTCACCGTCAGACTCCGACATGCCAAGAAGCTCCTGAACCTTATCGGTGTAATCTCTTCCGTCAGAGTACTTTAACAGACCCTTCATCGTGTAGCACACGTTCTCGTTGTGGAGCGGGTTGATGAAGTTGGATCTTGACCAGTACTTCGTCAGATCCAGACCATAGTACAGGGAAAGACGGAATGCCTCGTTTGCAACTGCGGTATTCCAGTTGGTATCCGGAGTTCCATCCTCGTTGTTCTTTGCATAGTTCAAATGCATCTGATAGGAGAACTTCTTCGGGCGGGTCTCAGCCAGATATGCGTGGTCTTTGTTGTTCTCGTCATCGTAGATCGTTCTCAAATCTGCCTCAGACAGGGAGATGTTGTCAAGCTCGCCGTTCTGCCACAGCTGATACTGCTGGGTTGCATCGACCATACGGATCGTAACGGTATCGAACAGGGTTGCATCCTTATCCCAGTAAGAATCGTTCTTCGTGAGAATCTTCTCGTTGTTCATCGTGAAGGTGGTCTCGAAGTACGGTCCGTTGTACCACATGTTCTCATTCGTCATACCGATCATGCCGTCAACGCCGAGCTCATCGATCAGACCCTGAGAGATCGGGTACATGCATGCAGAAGTCATCACGGTATCGAAATACGGAGCGTTCGTTGTGCAGTGGTAAACCAGGGTGTAGTCATCCGGTGCCTCAATGCCAACCATCTCAAGCATCTTGGAAGTGTCGAGAGCCTTTGCCTCTGCCTCCGGGAGATCCTTCGTGTAGTTGTAGTAGTCCTCAGCGCCTTCAATCAGTGCCAGAGGCATAGAGGCGTTGTTTCCACCGTTCTTGTGGAAGTTTAAAATCCACTCCATTGCGGTGATCCAGTCCTGTGCAGTACAGTCAGCTTTCTCATTTCCATTGATGTCTACCCATTTTACGTCGTCTCTGAGTTTGAAGGTCCAGGTAAGACCACCGTCCTCGGTGCCCCACTCTTTCGCAACAGCTGCGCGAAGCTGTCCGTTGTTGTCAACCTCCAGAAGCGGAGAGTACATATTACACAGTACATTCAGATCTGCTGCCTTCTCCGTGTTCAGGATAAAGAATCCCTCCTGCTCACGAATCGGAGCCTCATAAGTTACCAGATCCTTGATCGCAGATGTATTTCCTGCATCTGTGTTTCCGCCGTCATTACTGCCGGTATTCTGGCTGGAGCTTCCTCCGCATGCAGTCAGTACCATGGCTGATGCGAGCGCAAGTGCTGCCAGACGTGCTGTGTTTTTTCTCATTGCAAATATTCTCCTTCCTTTCTATTGCATAAAAAAGAATGTGCCCTGGCACATTCTCGCGCCGAGGCGCGGTTGCTTCGGCAACCATCTTCCCCTGAGCCGAGTGCGCATCCTCGCGGAGCGTTTTTGTATGATAGGACGCTTCCTATCATATAAAACAGATTCTACCAATCCTACGCACTTCAAACTGGCAAAATCTCCATCGTTACTGTTCACGCACACATGCCCAGTAATCGAATTTTACGGCACTTTCGGTTCCAAAAGTGCCTACTTCTGAACAGTAACTTTCCATCTTCCCTCTGCAAAATCGTTCCGTTATCTGATCTCCATCTGATGATATGAAAACAAAGATATCAAGACCTGCTCCTGCTGAAAGAAAAAAGGCGAAGATAATAGCCTGAAGCTAATCTTCGCCGCTGACTTTTATTGTAACATCGACA
Organism: Brotaphodocola sp.; assembly: GCF_983179755.1. Classification (NCBI taxonomy): domain Bacteria; kingdom Bacillati; phylum Bacillota; class Clostridia; order Lachnospirales; family Lachnospiraceae; genus Brotaphodocola; species Brotaphodocola sp. Next base: position 7,942 of record NZ_CFAHBC010000043.1, read on the forward strand.
GTTGAATTCGTCAAGCATTATAGTGTGCCACACGTACAACTGTGCGGGAAATACGGTCTTTCTTTCTGGTTTTCTTTACAAAATAAAGTAAAATTTCCATGTATTCCCCATATTTCCTGTCTATTCTGAACAATATTAATCAAATGTGTCATTCTTTCCTCGGAGCACGGACACACAATGCTCCCCAAAACAGAAAAAAAGAGGACATAATCTGGAATTTTGTTCCACTTTATGTCCTCTTCTCACTATTCCTGTCCTGGAAAATCAGTAACTGTTCCGTAACTTCACAGTTACGAAAACTACTCCTATTCAAAAATTAATTAATAAGTAACTCTGCTTCCCGCACAGATCTCCTCAAACTCTCTCAGTTTCTGTTTTGCCTCCGGGCTTAAATTCTGAGGCACTTCAATCTGAACCGTCACATATTGATCTCCGTGCACAGAAGCATCCTTCATTGAGACGATGCCCTTTCCTCTCAGGCGAATCTTCGAGCCAGACTGGGTTCCCGGCTTAATCTTACACGAAACCCTTCCAGAAAGTGTCTGAAGTACTGCCTCTCCGCCAAACACTGCCGTCGTGAACGGAATCGAGACCGTCGTGTATACATCCATGCCCTTGCGTTCAAATCCGGCACGGTCAAGAACCGTCACCTTGATCAAAAGGTCTCCTGCCTCGGCATTTCCACTGCCAGGATTGCCCTTTCCTTTCAGACGAATCGATTTTCCACTCTCAATGCCCGCCGGAATGTGAACCTGAAGCGTGTGGGTCTTTCCGTCTGCGCCCTTTAAGTTGACCATCTTGTCGCATCCGGAGACTGCCTCATCGAAACTGATCGTCATCTCCGCCGTCAAATCACTTCCACGGCGTGAACGACTTCCGCCAAAGCCCTCCTGACCGAAACCACCGCCGAAGTGACCTCCGCTAAAACCGCTGAATCCACGGCTCTTTCGACTGCTTCCACCGCCACCTCCGAACATATTGCCGAAGATATCGCCAAACATATCATCCATTCCACCGCTTCCGCCATTGAAATGGAACTCCTGCCAGCCTCCGTTTGCACCGCCAAAGCCGCCTGCGCCGTTTGCCGAACCGGTTCCGTCAAAAGCTGCCGAACCATACTGATCGTACAGTTTCTTCTTCTCCGGATCGCTGAGAATCTCATATGCCTCGGTCACATCCTTAAACTTCTCCGCTGCCTCTGCATTGTTCGGATTGCTGTCCGGATGGTACTTCTTTGCGAGTTTTCGGTATGCCTTTTTAATCGTGGACGCATCCGCACTTCTGTCTATTCCAAGGATCTCATAATAATCTCTCTTTGCCATCTTAATCACCTACCTGATATTGATGTACTCTCGGATTCCAAGAGTACATATTGATCTCTTGTTTAAAATCTTTTCCTGATAACTAACTGCTCATAATGACCTTTTCACTTTTTTATAAGAAACGGGGCTTTCTCCTGAATATCTGTCCGCACTATGTGTGGACATCACGTTCATTTCCAGCCCCGTTGTCATTATGTTCTACTCGTAATATAACATATGTTTTTCCTGTTTGCAAGAGTGTACGAAAAATTTTTTATTCTCTTGCCTTTAATTTCCTTTTTTGATCGTCACATCCATCTTGTTATAAGGAATCTCAATTCCCGCACGGTCAAACTCGAGCTTAATCTTCTCCGTAATATCAAAGTATGCACTCCAATAATCCGCAGTCTTGACCCAGCCTCTCGCACCGATCATCACAGCGCTGTCTGCAAGTTCTGACACAAACACGGTAATATCCTCATCCTTGAGAATCCACTCGTTATTCTCATAGATCTCGCGAAGCACATTCTTCGCCAGTTTCAGATCCGACTCGTAGGAGATTCCAACCGACACATCCACACGGCGCTTCTCCTGAGCTGTCACGTTAACAATCGTTCCATTTGAAATACTTCCGTTCGGAATTGTGATCTTCTTGTTGTCCACAGTCGTCAGTGTCGTATAGGCAAGACCAATACTCTGAACCGTTCCCTCCATACCGCCAAATACAATGTAGTCATGCAGTTTGAACGGTCTCGTCATCATAATCAGAATTCCGCCAGCGACGTTTCCGAGGCTTCCCTGAAGAGAGAGACCGATTGCCAGACCGGCAGAACCGAGCAGGGCGACGATTGACGCCGACGGAACGCCAAGTTTATCAAGAGCAACGAATGCAAAAATCGCATAGATTCCGGCATTCACAACGGACAGCAAAAACTTGCTGACGCTCAGATCGAGATCCATTCGCTGAAATGTTCTCTTTAAGAAACTGCGGACAAACTGCGCAGCTCTCGTTCCGATGAACATGATGATACCCGCTGCAAGAAGGCGGTAACCAAGAGCAAAAAGTCCCGGTGTCCACCCCTTAATTGTCTCAAGAATCACATTCGGCTTCAACTGCTGAAGATCCTGCTGAATCTCCGCCGAAGCCGGTGTCGCCGTCAAAATATCGGTGAGCGCCGATGCACTCGTCTCCGCCACATCCCCAGTGGCAGTCAGGAAAGACGTCAGTTCCCCCAATCCTGTTATTGTGTGAAATATCATGGCTATTCTCTCCCTTTTTTATGAAAAATCTCTGAGTTATAAAGCATATCTGACAAAGCTCCGGAGGAGCTTATCACTCCACACACTCCCTAAGAAAGTAATTTTCCTATCTCCTTCTCCTCCTCAGAGAACAGCAGATTCCGATTATACTCATAGTACCTCTCGCACTCATACTCCTGCAAGAACTGCACGCTGTAAAATCCTGTATTCAGCTCCGTGACAAACAGCACCATCTCCTGACTTCCTCCAAATGTCGCCTCCATGAAATCAAACGCATGCTCAAGGCGCGCCCCGCTCTGATCCACGAGATCCTCATACGCATCGCTGTCCGCTCCGAAACGCTTGCGAATCGCCTCCCAGGCTTCTGCACCGTTTGCAAAGTCCCCACTGCGAACCGCCTGAAGATCTGCCTCAAGCTTTGCAGAGACTGCCCGACAATCAGAAAGCGTGGTTCTTGCGAGAAGCCCGTCCGCAAGACGCTTCTCCCAATCGGCACGAAAGGCTTCAACCTTTTCCGTAAACACGCGAACTGCCGAAACCACAAACGTCTCAAACGCTCCCGACATCTGAAGCTCCTTCATCTGCTTCATCTGAATCTGCATCCGCTCCTGCGTCCGGACAACCTCACGAAAGCCATCATTGAGTCCGGATAAGAGCAGTCCGACAACGCTGATCTTCTCATCAAAAGGCGCTTTCTGAAGTTTCTCCACAACCGGCTCCGAGATCTTTCCATCAAGAATCTCAGCAACCTGATAATCATTCTGATACTTATAATAGAGTTCCAGATAATTCGCAAAATCCTTTGCAATCTTCGGAAACTGGATGTACTCTGCGACAAGCTCGCGGTCAACCTTCTTGCCCTGTTTCTCATAGATCCAGATCAGCTCCGACAGATCCTCCCATCCTCGCGGAGTCGCAAAAATCCGACCATCGACCGTCGTCTCAATCCGACAGAAATTCTCCTTGCGAATTCCCAGATAAGAACGAATTGCCGGGTGCACATTTGCGCGCACCGCATACTCCATCCAGACACCGAGATCTGCCTCGACATCCATTCGGCGAATTCGATCCATCGTCACGATGTCAAACTCCCGTACCGACTTGTTGTACTCCGGCGGATTTCCCGCTGCAACGATGATCCATCCCTGCGGAATCTTATGATTTCCAAACGTCTTTCCCTGAAGAAACTGGAGCATCGTCGGTGCAAGCGTCTCCGATACGCAGTTGATCTCATCGATGAACAGAAGTCCCTCGGAGAGTCCGGTCTGCTCAATCTTATCATAGATCGAAGCGACAATCTCACTCATCGTGTACTCCGTCACTGCATACTCTTTTCCGCCGTAATTCTTGTGCTCGATAAACGGAAGTCCAATCGCACTCTGTCTCGTGTGGTGCGTGATCGTGTATGCGACAAGACCAATCTGGCACTCCTGAGAGATCTGCTCCATGATCTGCGTTTTTCCGATTCCCGGAGGTCCGATCAGAAGCATCGGTCTCTGGCGAATTGACGGAATCGCATATGCCCCGTACTCATCCTTCGCCAGGTATGCCTCGATTGTATCCTTGATTTCCTGTTTTGCACGTTTGATATTCATGATTCTTCTCCTCCACTTCCCAAAACATGTTTTCTCTCCTCCAAAATTTGCTCCGGCTCAAGAATCAGCTTGATTGCCCACGGTGGAACAGAGATATCGACATACTGATCTTTGACAAACACAAAAGCTGTATCGTAAAACGGCTTCTTCACCGGATAAATGCCCATTCCATCCGTAAAATACAAAAGTCCTTTCAGCCGATGAAATGCTCCCTGATTCGCCAACTGGTTCACATGCTCAAATGCCGGGCGAAAATCCGTTCCGCCATTTCCGATCACCGTAAACTCCTTCATGTAGGCTTCCATCTCCTCGCGGTTCGTGATCAGGCGATCCTCCTGCACCTGTTCATCGCACTGGATGATGTGAATGTTCGTCTTCTTAAAATAACTGTCCGATTCACAGAGAATATCGTAAGTCTCCTCAAGGAACCGGCGCACGAGATCCCCCGAACACGACATCGAGGTGTCGATGACGATCACAAAATCCTCGATTCGGCTGACCTCCTTCGACTCAAGAGGTTCAACAAGGGGCATATTTCCATAAAGAGACAGCCCATACGTATAAAAAATATAGTCAAATGAATCCGGATCGACCTGCATCTCCTCGCGAAGCACAGAGAAACGGCGCAGAAACCGCCGGTAATCGTAGCGTTCCCGGTTTTCAACCTGAACCTGCTCGAGAAGACTCTTTGAGTCCTCATCCTGCTGGTTTCCCATCGTCTCCATCTCGGTCTGAATCTTGTCCCGGTTGTCACTCCACTGATTCTGGCGCACGATGCTGTCCTTTGGCGCATCATCCGGCAATTTCCAGAACCGGTGATCGTCGACATAGAACTCCTGCGCGATTCTCCGATACTGCTGGTCTTTGAGATCCGCCTCTCTCAGAACCCGGTAGATGCCCTCCACATTCAGCACCTTCAGTTTTTTCTTAAGTCTCCCGTACCAGTCCATCCGAAACGGCGTCATTGCGACGTGCAAACATTTCATGTAGATTCCATCAATCACCGACTCCACTGCAATATCACATGCAAGATTCCAGAGTTCTTCCTCTCTCTTTCCTCTCGTATCCATATGCGAAAACAGACAATGGAGCAACATATGGAGATAGGCGCGATTTACATGTACACGCCCGCTCTTGTAGAGACCACACAGATAATCGGGATCATAATTAATGATAAAGCCGTCCGTCCCGATTCCCCCACATCCCGGCACCGCCTCAAATCCGAGACTGCTCAAAGAGACATCGAGATAACGCATATTCAGATAAAGCTCATTTCTCGAATTCATCAGAATTCTCGTGCAGAGTTCCACCGTATTCAACTCATCCAACTGTCTCTGTCTGACCGGATCAATCATGGTTGACCCCTCCCTCTTCTTTAAAGTTCAAACCTGCGACGGCGCGCTCTTGTCTTTGGCTCCGCTTCCGCACTCTTTACACGTTCTGCAACATCAGCGGGATTCTCCGGCGCTTTCTCTGATGCCTTCTCTGATCTTTTCTCCGATGCTTTATCCCTCTCAGAAGAAAGCGAAAATTCCGAATGAGAAACTCCCGAAGCATGAAAATGGCGATAATTCATCAGCCAGCTGACCATCTCCGTATCACCCTTCTCCTGCGCGATCGCAATCAGCTCCGCGAGCTTCTCTGCAAGCGTTTCCGGATTCTGAGTCTCATCCGCAAGCACCGTCTCGACAAGCCAGGGCAACATTCCCGGTTCCAAATTTGTCACCTGATCCCGCTTCGGGCTGTCCGCCTGAATCAACAGACTTCCCGCGCATTTCCAGTGCTCTCTGACATAGTCAAGATACATCTGACAGCGCTTCTCGGAAAGTCCCCACGGATAGAGGATTCTGCCGATCGCAAGCTCGGTCACAAGCTCCTCCGACTCCTGCACCTTCACATGAGGAAAGAGCTCATCGTAACCTGCAAACTGAAATTCCCGGTTTGCAAAACAATAGCGATAGCGGTGACCACAGCCGTGTGTCTCCGTCACGAGAATTCGCGCAGGCGTATTTTCCACAGACTCCTCAAAATACTCAGGGAAGATCAGGCGCGCCTCCTTGTCGCCCTTGTGTACGCGAACGCGAAGCGTCTGTCTGATCTCCGAGAGAATATCCTTAAAGCAGGAGCGCTCGCCTTCAAATTCTGTAAAATCAAGAAATCGGATCAGCGGAGTGTCCGCAAAAAGACCGGTACCAAGATCAAGCGCCCGTCCTCCCATGTAAACTGCCTTTAATTTCTGACAGCCGTAAAACGCATAGGCGCCGATTTTTTTAACCCCGATCGGAATGTGAACCTCCTCGATCTCACTTCCTGAGCAGACATAGGCGCCGAGCGCCGTGACCGAAAGCCCCTCTTCCTCCTCCGGAATCAAAACCACAGAATCCGGCTCCGGAATCTTATCGATTTGAATCTGATCTTCTTTCCATCTTGAATATATGATTTCCATCTTTCTTTTCCTTTTTCCTCTTTTTCCGGTTTCCTATTTCTAATTTCCTATAAAACGAAAAAGCGGACTCCGAAATGATCGGAATCCGCTTCTAATAGAGCGCGAGACGGGACTCGAACCCGCGACCCCGACCTTGGCAAGGTCGTGCTCCACCAACTGAGCCACTCGCGCATATGTTGTTGTTTTCAACGAAATGAATTGTATCATACTTTTGCGAAAATTGCAACTACTTTTTACAATTTTTTTCGTGAAGCGGGCGATGGGAATCGAACCCACGTATCCAGCTTGGAAGGCTGGTGTTCTACCATTGAACTACGCCCGCAAATCCTGCCTTTGAGGTTCCCCTCAGTGCCTTGGACCGGAATCGAACCAGTGACACGAGGATTTTCAGTCCTCTGCTCT
>NZ_CFAHBC010000044.1:0-14109 GCF_983179755.1 Brotaphodocola sp.
CGGATTCCGGACTTGCACCGGTTAGAAACGTGCGCCGCCGGGCGCACTCATACAAGAAAGCGACAGCCCGACGAACTTTTTCCCGTCGGACTGTCGCTTTTCTTCCTGTTCACGCGCACATACCCAATAATTCTCTTTTCTTTCTGTTACTGGCGAAGCCCCTTGCTGTTAAGTGTATATCCGTCTACAACCGTGTCATGCGCCATCGTGCCGTCCTCATTCAGGTAATAATACTTTCCCGGCTGATCCATGATCCATCCTGTCTGCACCGCACCTGTCTTATCTGCATAATACCAGTTATCGTCCCAGACAAACCATCCTGTCGCAAGCATTCCATTGTCTTCATCGAGATAGTAGTGAACTCCATCTACGGTCTGCCAGCCACCCAGGCGATATCCATTTTCATCGAACAGATACCAGACTCCCTGAATTCTCTGCCAACCTCCGGTGAGAAACTCTCCATCCTCGGTCTCATACTTTGTTCCCTCAAGATAGTTGCGCCACTTTCCACCAGTGATTCCCTGAACCTGATTTTCCTTAAAATCTGCGGTCGGAGAGGCAACCCAGTCTCCGGATTTCACATACTGCTGTTCACTGAGTTTCGGAACTGCCCGGACAACGAAAATATAGGTGTGAAGATCCTTCATATACGGAGAAAAATCATAACTGGTCTCCGTCGTTCGCTTCATCATCACGCACTCTGCATCCTGAGTCAGCTCATTGAGCTTTGCATCAGTCAGCGTAATCACTCCGTTATCCTCATCATCCGTATCCAGATCAAAATCATCCGCAATATAGAGCTTGACCTGATACTCATGCGCCTTGCTCACAGAATTCCATCTTCCGACAGTATCAGTCTCCCACCACGCATGCCTGGATGTGGAGAGATAAACAGTCTCAACCGCCTTATCCGACGCATATGCATGCATAACCGGCAGAATACTCGCCCCCGCTGTCCCCGCAAGCACGATTCCGCACAGGCACACTCTCACGAGCGTTCGTCTCACTGCCATCCATGCACCTAAATGATTTTTTCCCTGTTTCTGACTGTTCTCTCCCTGACTGTTCGCTCTTCGCTTCATTCCGTTTCCTTTCTGATCAAATGGATCTTTCGCGTTTAAATCATAAACACCTTCCATGACTTATCCAATATATTTAATATAACAGAGAAATTTGAAAATCCTGTGAATCCACCCGGTGTCCCATCAGGAAATCTCAGAAAAAAGTAACCGGGAGGAAGCTCAACAAGCCCCTCCCGGTCATTCAGTCATTCAGTCATTCAGTCATTCAGTCAACGATCCTATTCTCTGATTCTGCCTTGGTCAATCTAATATCTAGTGTACCCAGACACCATTCTGATCTACATAAAAGCTATCCACATAGGTGTTCTCTGCTCTCGCACCGCTGTCCGGATAGAAGTAGTACCAGTTTCCATCCACCTGTGTCCATCCGGTCGCTCTCGCACCGTCTGCACCGAGGTAGCAAGCCTTACCATTCACGGTCCACCAGCGTCCCTTCACCAGAGCGCCCTGGTACTGATCCGGTGTCGTGTTCAGGTAATACCAGCGTCCGCCCCACTGAATCCATCCCGTCAGCATTGCTCCGCTGTCCGACAGATAGTAGGTCTGGCCATTGATCGTCTGCCATCCCGTCAGCATCTGACCACTGCTATTGAACAGATACCAGCTTCCGCCAATCATACTCCAGCCGTTCTTCTGGTAGCTTCCGTCCGGATAGTAGAAATACCAGTTTCCTCCAGACTGTCTCCAGCCGACATTTGTATTGCCACCCGGAGTATTCGAAGTTCCCGGACCACCAGCCGTGATCGTGGAACCGCTCTCCTGACCGCTTCCATCCGATACATCCTCCTCTGCGAGATAAATCTCATCGGACTCTACCCAGTCACTCTTGTCGCCATAATCCTTTTCCTTTGTCGTCTTCGCAATCGTGCGAACACGGAAGGTGTAGGTTCCCTTCTTTGTCATATATGGATAGAAGTTGAAGGAGCGATTGTTCGTCTCCGTCGAATACACCTTAGAGGAACCTCTGCGAAGCTCCACCTCATAGCGTCCGGTGCCTCCATCCTCCGGCTCATCCCAGCGCGCAGTTCCTTTGCTGTTGTCCTTCCAGTAGGCATTGTCCGGTGCAGAGAACGTTCCCTCCACTGCACGAACCTTAACCTTGACAATCAGATCGCCTCCGCTCTTGCTCGCACTCACAAAATCTGCTTTGCGGATGCTGACATTGCTAGAACGGTAGGTTCCCTTAAATTGGTACTGATCTCCGCCAACAGAATTCGGTCTCAATGTCAACTTCATCTGAGGCTGTTGTCCAACTTCCATGACCTTGCTCGTCGATGTCGTCCACTCTGCATCCACGATCGAGTAGGTATCCGACGTATTGCTGACCACAATCTCTCCATCTCCTGCACTCGTGCTCTCTCCGGAATTGTTGTAAGAAATCGAAGGCAGAGTATCTCCCGGTTTCAGCTTGGAATCCACCCTCAACGTCACCTTCGTCACTGCCTTATCCGCCGCATACGCAACCGTCATTCCAACATTTGCCACAGCTCCAACGGTTCCGGTGATCCCCGCCACACCGATCATGGCACTCATGCACAGTGCCCGTAAATTGCTCTTTCTCATTGTCAACCCCCACTTTCCTGTTATAAAAATGAAACTCACTCATTTCTCTCACAAATTTTTATGAAATTCTCGAAATTCTTAAAATCTTTTCGCAATCTCCTAATCCCCTATTTTTCTTTCATAAGAGGCTTTTGAATTACTGTTCACGGGTAGGCATTTTCTGAACTGAAAATGCCGTATGGTACAGTGGTGGTAGCAGATTTTGCCGATTTGGAATGCGAAGCATCGGCAAAATCTGTTGCTGTTTGCGCAACGCGTGAACAGTAACGCTTTTGATTGTACTTTTATTATAGTGGAAGAAAATTGTATAGTCAACTTACGATATCCTTACCCTTTTCCGACGAGAACCTGTCGTAAAACAAAAAAGGAAGAAGCTCTCATCGAACTTCTTCCTTTCGGATCAGAATATCCCTAGGGATTTCTTATTTGGTGTAAATGGTGATCTGACCAGATGCCGGCAGTACGAAGTACAGAATATCACCAACACGACGTACGCTCAGAACCTGAGTAGTACCGTTGTTGTTTACGAATACAACGCTTACCTGAGCATCAGCTCTCAGACCAGCACATACATATCCGTACTCGGTATTTCTCTGAACCTCTACATTGCTGGTAGCATCGGTCAGGAATACGCTCTCGGTAATACCAGTGGACTGGAATCCCTGTGCCTTTACAGAAGCAGTTGCAGCATCGGTAGAAGTACCAGCTGTTACTGCCTGACGCAGGGTGCTCAGCTCAGCACTAACATCTGCAGTGTTGATCTCAGAACCGCTCAGAACCTTAACGTTTGTTGCAACACCAGTTGTATCTGCTACGGTTACCGTTGCATTTCCTGCATAGGTAATCTTGGAACCGTTCTCAGTCGTTACATCAGAAACAGAACCTGTGGTTACGCTCTCTCCTGTTGCAGTTGTCTGGGTGCTTGTTGCAGTAGCACTTACAGTCTCTCCATTTCCAGCTGTGATAACGTTAGAACCATGAGATACGGTGCTACCGGCTGTGGTTGTAGTGGTTGTGGTATTTGTTACAGTACCATTACCCTGAGTTACACTACCAGTACTGCTTGTACCGCCAGAAAACGTGTTATCCGTGGTAGAAGTTGTGTTGCTGTTATCTCTGTCAGTGACTTTAGAACCTGCTGCAAATGCAACTGCCGGTACCATTGCCAGAGCCATCACAACTGCTGCTAATTTCAGACCTCTCTTTTTCATTGTCTCCACCTTCCTTCCCATAAATGGGATATTTATTTTCAATAACAGCCCTCACGCGAACTGATTATTGCTTGTCTGGTTTGTCTAGCTTATCTATTTTGGTTATACTTCCCTGTAAAACATCTGCAAAAGAATCGGAATCATCTGCTGAATGTTTGCATGGAATTCATCGTAAGTATCCGTCGCTGTGCCGACACCTGGAATCATTCGGAAATTGTCATCTCCAAGACTTCCACTTCCAAGCACATCGATCGCAATCTTCATGTACTCATCCTTCGGCATATCCGTCTGCATATAATCCTGAATCATGTCAAACATATTCGTCACAATCTGACTGTCCTCTTTTGATTTCTGCTTGACTGCCTTGAAGAATTGCTCCATATATTCCTTGTGCTGGTTCATACGAAACAGTGCGGAGTTGTCGCGCTCGATATCACGGTAACGGATAAAGGCTTCTGCCTGATCTCCATGAAGAGTGACCTGAGTTCCCTTGACAAATGCCGGATCGCGTTTCTCCATGCCATCTGTCGGAATCGTGACGGTAACACCGCCAACTGCATCATTCAGCTTGGAAAGTACAACGATATCCACCGCCATATAGCGGTCAATCGGAATCCCCTGAAGAAGATTCATCACAGCACGCTTTGCAAGATCACAGCTGAGTTTCTCGCCATCGCCGTATCCATATGCAATGTTCAAATGATCCACTCGTGTTCCAAGCTCCTGATTATTCTTGTCCGTGATCACAATCCTTGTCATCGTGTCTCGCGGAATCATCAGAATCTTGATCTGGTTGCGAACCGTATCCTGAGCAATCAGATAAATACCATCACTCTGTCCTGCTTCTCCCGGCTCTCGCGTTCCAACCATATCGTCGGTGCGATCGATACCGAGACAGAGAATCGTGTGAATGTAGGTATTTCTCCGGTACGTCTTTCCATTCCAGGTCACTGTGTCCTGACTCAGATCAACGAGATAGTCTCCCATCTCTGCCTCCTCAGAATTCGCAGAACCAGGATCAGAACCCGGAGTTCCCGAAGCGTCTGTCGATGAGCTTGCTCCATTTTCCTGATTTCCCGTGTTTCCATCACTCGATGAATCCGGGGAACCGGAAGCGGAATCTCCATCACTGCCCTGCTGTTGACTCATCTGAGTCTGGTTGGCACGATTCGTCGCGATCATCTCCTCAGTTGCCCGCCTCTGCCGATACAGTCCAACGCTATACCAGACAAATACGGTAATTCCCACCATGCAGATTCCGATCAGCGCGTTTCTCAATGCCTCTCTGTTTTTCTTTAACCAATCCATGATACTTCCTTCCGTAAATGCCGGTTTTCATCCCCTGTATCTCCATTGTTTCTGCACACATTAGCGACCTGGATAACGATGCACCCTCGATCTGCAATGCAAGAAAAACAAGGCAAAGATTAACATTAGTCTATCACTTTTCTCGACAAAATCCAATACTATTTTTCCTTTTTTATTCTATTTGGGAAGAAAATACAGGGTTTTCCCCCTTATAAAGAGGATTTTGGCAGATTTCCTACCATACAAAAAAGCCTGTCTGAAAGAATGACTCTCTCACGCAGGCTTTCTTTGCATCCCTTGTCAGTCAGACTGACAGGGCTTTATGCGAAAATCTACACTCGGATTCTCATGCAAGCGGTCTATTAAACCAGCTCAAGCAGAACCTCCATAGCGCCGTCACCGTGACGAAGACCGATCTTTACCAGACGGGTGTAACCACCGTTACGGGAAACGTACTTCGGAGCGATCTCATCGAACAGCTTTGCCGGAAGATCAACACTCTTGGTGTTCTTCTTCTTGCCTGCTGCTGCGGTCGGAACCTCAGTTACATCGTACAGAACCTTCAGCATCTGACGACGAGCGTGAAGTCTGGACGGCTTATCCTTCTTGATCTCCTTCTGAACCTCATCATAAACGGTAACTTTCTTGCCGTTTACAACTTCCTTTACGCGCTTGCCGTTCTCGTCCTTGCGAGCAACCTTAGCGGTAACGGTAACAGTCTCGAAGTTGTCCTTCTCCTTAACAGCCAGAGCGATCAGACCCTCAGCAACCTTGCGGATCTCCTTTGCTCTTGCCTCGGTGGTAACGATCTTTCCATGATACAGCAGAGCTGTAACCTGGCTGCGGATCAGTGCCTTTCTCTGATTGGAAGTTCTTCCAAGCTTTCTGTAACCTGCCATTTTATTTTCCTCCATATAATGTGGAGTGCAGCCTCATGCACATCGGACTTACCGGGCCGCAGCATCCAAGATATTTTTCGTACCCACCCCTGCCCTATGGACTTACGGGGTATGGCACATCATTTTAATTTATATAACTTCTAAGTTATTCCTCGCTAGGATTCAGCTGAAGTCCCAGCTCTTTCAACTTGGCAAGAACTTCCTCAAGGGACTTTCTTCCCAAGTTACGAACCTTCATCATATCCTCCGGAGTTCTGTTGCACAGCTCCTCCACGGTGTTGATGCCGGCACGCTTTAAGCAGTTGTAGGAACGAACGGAAAGCTCCAGTTCGTCAATGTTCATTTCCAGAACTTTTTCCTTCTCGTCATCTTCCTTCTCTACCATGATCTCAGCGGTCTTGGCATTCTCGGAAAGGTCGATGAAGAGGTTCAGATGCTCGCTGAGCACCTTAGCCGCAAGGCTGACAGCCTCATCCGGAACAAGCGTTCCATTGGTGTAAACATCCAGAGTCAGCTTATCGTAATCGGTAACCTGTCCCACACGGGTGTTCTCGATGGACATATTGACACGCTCAACCGGGGTGTAGATGGAATCTACCGCGATCACGCCGATCGGAAGATCCTCGCCCTTATTCTTGTCAGCGCTCACATAGCCACGGCCCTTGGTGATCGTCAGCTCCATGTAGAAGCGACTATCCGCACCGCCACTCAGTGTTGCGATGACCTGATCCGGGTTCATGATCTCGATGTCCGGGTCAGCCTGAATATCAGCAGCAGTGATCACGCCCTCGCCCTCATGCTCAATGTATGCGGTCTTGACTTCGTTGCTGTCGCTGTTATTCTTAATAGATAAGCTCTTGATGTTCATGATGATCTCAGTTACATCTTCCTTTACTCCAGGAATAGAACTGAACTCATGCAAAACTCCGTCGATTTTCACCTGACTGACAGCTGCGCCCGGTAAGGAAGAAAGCATAATCCTTCTCAGGGAGTTGCCCAATGTGGTGCCGTAGCCTCTCTCAAGCGGTTCAACTACAAACTTGCCATATTTCTTGTCATCTGAAATTTCAACAATCTCAATGTTTGGTTTTTCAAAATCGAACACGATTATAGCCCCTCCTTCTGGGTATATGATTCGAGGGATTTCTGTATTCCGTAAAATCGCTTTTTCCGTGTTGGAAAAGAAAGCCCTTTAGACAAAGCACAGCCAGAACCTCTCGGCCTGGCTTTGCCCTGTATTCAGGCTCACGCGCTTACATCTTACTTGGAGTACAGCTCGACGATAAGCATCTCGTTTACCGGAACATCAATCTCTTCTCTGTTCGGCAGTTCCTTAACGGTACCGCGCAGGTTCTCCTGGTCAACCTCGATCCAGGCCGGAACCAGACGTCCTGCAGTTACTTCCAGGATGTCTTTGTATCTCTGAGAGGACTTAGCCTTCTCTTTGATCTCGATTACGTCGCCAGCCTTTACCAGGTAGGACGGAATGTTTACGCACTTGCCATTAACAAGTACATGTTTGTGATCAACGATCTGTCTGGTCTCACGTCTGGTGCGGCCGAATCCCATACGGAATACAACGTTGTCCAGTCTTCTCTCCAGAAGGATCATCATGTTCTCACCGGTCTGACCTTCCATCTTCTCAGCTCTGGTGTAGTAGTTGCGGAACGGCTTCTCAAGAACACCATAGATGAACTTTGCCTTCTGCTTCTCGCGCAGCTGTAAGCCATACTCGCTAACTTTTCTGTTGGCTCTCTTTAACTCTCTGTTTGACTTTTTATCAATTCCTAAATAAATCGGATCCAGACCAAGAGATCTACATCTTTTAAGAACAGGAACTCTATCTACTGCCACTTTTCGTACCTCCTAAGATTAAACTCTTCTACGCTTTGGCGGACGGCAACCGTTATGCGGAACCGGGGTTACGTCCTTAATGCTAGTTACTTCAATACCGCATGCAGAAAGTGCGCGGATTGCTGCTTCACGGCCTGAACCAGGTCCTTTAACCATAACGTCAACAGACTTTAAACCATGTACGATAGCTGCTTTGGCAGCAGTCTCTGCAGCCATCTGAGCTGCATATGGAGTAGATTTCCTTGAACCTCTAAATCCCAGACCACCGGCACTTGCCCAAGACAATGCATTACCCTGTGCATCGGTTAAGGTAACGATTGTATTGTTAAAAGAGCTCTGGATATGTGCCTGTCCGCGTTCAACGTTTTTCTTTACACGCTTTTTTGTCACTTTTTTAGTAGTGGACACTTTTTTAGCCATTTTAAACTAACCTACTTTCCTTTCATCTCGAATCCTGTTTCCTGTTTTTAAAACATGCAACCTGATTCTACTACTTGTTTCTTGAAACTAATTATTTCTTCTTGTTTGCAACGGTCTTACGCGGACCCTTACGAGTTCTTGCGTTGGTCTTTGTCTTCTGACCACGAACCGGCAGACCCTTTCTGTGACGGATTCCACGATAGCATCCGATCTCCTGGAGTCTCTTGATGTTCATAGCGATCTCTCTGCGAAGGTCACCCTCTACAGTCTGAGTCTCAGCGATAACTGCTGCGAGCTTCTTTACTTCGTCATCAGTCAGATCTTTAACACGAGTGTCCGGATTAACACCTGCAGCTGCAAGAATACGGTTAGAACTGGTTCTGCCGATTCCGTAGATGTAAGTCAAGCCGATTTCCACACGTTTTTCTCTTGGTAAGTCAACACCTGAAATACGAGCCATTTGCGTCGTACACCTCCTATTACAATTATTGTCTATTAACCTTGTCTCTGCTTGTGCTTAGGATTCTCACAGATTACTCTGATACTGCCTTTGCGCTTGATGATTTTGCACTTTTCGCAAATCGGTTTTACCGACGATCTCACCTTCATGGCAAATCTCCTTTCTACTGAATAAGCCCCGGAAAGTGTTCCCTCACGGACGCACTTGTCCCGGCATCTCAACAAAGTCGCCATGACATTATAACATCATGGCGTACTTTATGCAAGTGGTTTTTAGAAACTTTTTTAAAAAAATTTCAATTTATTTGTCTCTCCAAATGATACGACCCTTGCTCAGATCATACGGGGACATCTCGAGCGTTACCTTATCGCCCGGAAGAATACGAATGTAGTTCATTCTCAGCTTACCGCTGATGTGCGCCAATACCTGATGACCATTCTCCAGTTCTACCTGAAACATGGCATTCGGCAGTTTCTCAACAACCGTACCCTCAATCTCAATAACATCTGCTTTAGACATGTGCTCTGCCTCCTTTTTTATTTCATAATTTCATGATTGTTCTGTTTCTATTTTCACAGTTCTGACCGCCTTCGCATGGGTTCTTCCCAGCGAAGCCTCTCCCCCTGGCGAAGAAACCTTTCTTCATTCACCAGAGGGAAATGATGAGAGATCTTACAGGGAAAGAATCTCCGGCTCGCCGTCCGTGATCAGAATCGTGTTTTCATAATGTGCGGACAGGGAGTGATCTTTCGTCACAACCGTCCACCCGTCACTCATCCATGATACCTGCCAGGTTCCGGCATTGATCATGGGTTCTACCGCCAGTGTCATTCCCGCCTGAAGGCGGATACCTTTCTTTTTGCGTGCAAAGTTCGGTACTTCCGGATCTTCGTGAAGATGACTTCCGATTCCGTGACCTACCAGATCTCGCACCACTCCGTATCCGAAGCTCTCCGCATATGCCTGAATCGCAGACGAAATATCATTCAGATAATTGCCTGCCTTTGCCTGGCGGATGCCCTCAAAGAAAGATTCCCGGGTCACATCAATCAGTTTCTGTGCCTTCGGATCAATCACTCCGACCGCATGCGTTCTCGCCGCGTCAGAGTGATAGCCCTCATAGATCACACCTGCATCGAGGCTGACGATGTCGCCCTCATGAATGATTCGGTGGCTATTCGGGATTCCGTGAACGATCTCATCGTTGACCGACACACAGATAGAAGCAGGATAACCATTGTAATTCTTAAAAGAAGGAACACAGCCATGACTGCGGATCAGCTCCTCGCCCAGACGGTCGATATCCAGAGTGGACATTCCCGGCTTCAGCGCTTTTCCAAGTTCCTCATGCACACTTGCCAGAATCTTTCCAGCCACGCGCATTCGCTCAATTTCTCTCGCAGATTTTATGGTCACCGGCATAATTTACGCTCCCAGGACACTCACGATGTCCTCAAATACTTTGTTCAGATCCTGCGTTCCGTCAACCGTAACGAGGATTCCTGCCTTGCCGTAGTAATCGATCAGCGGTTTCGTCTGATCATGGTAAACCGTCAGACGCTTCTGAACAGTCTCCGGCTTATCATCGTCACGCAGAACGAGTCCCTCTCCACATACATCGCAGACATTCTCTTTCTTCGGTGCGTTGTATACAATGTGGTAGGTCGCTCCACATGCGAGACATGCACGGCGTCCTGCCATACGGGTCACGATTGCCTGATCCGGTACATCGACGTTGATCGCATAGTCCATGCTCTCACCGCGCTCCTCAAGTGCCTTTGTCAGACTCTCAGCCTGCGGGATCGTGCGCGGGAATCCGTCAAGAACATAACCCTCTGCACAGTCTTCCTGGCTGATGCGGTCAAGCAACATTCCGATCGTCACATCGTCCGGAACGAGCTGTCCCTGATCCATATAGGATTTTGCTTTCATTCCAAGCTCTGTACCATTCTTAATGTTGGCACGGAAAATATCCCCTGTGGAAATGTGGGGAATGTGATACTTCTCTGCAATCTTCTTTGCCTGAGTGCCTTTTCCTGCACCCGGAGCTCCCAGCATGATAATCTTCATTTCGGTTTATCCTCCATTTTGTGATGCTGAGGGAATCTTCCCTCAGAGGTAATACTCCCCATACATGCTCGTCAACCACTCCTGCTTATGAAAGCGGGAGCTTGTAAGTCAGAGAAGCATAGGTAGTAACGATATCGCAAAATATCTCCCTAATTCTGCCTACATCACCGGACAGTTGACAATGCCCGCTTTACCAAAGAGATTTACTCTGAGGTATTTATTATTCCTTCGTAGTGAGAATGGTTGTCTGAGGCGTAGCAGGCATCCCTCTAAAATAACAAAAGAGCTGCTGCCTATCCGCAGCAGCTCTTCTCACGAACGCTTAATCATTCAAAAAGCCCTTGTAATTCCGTACAATCAACTGTGACTCAACCGCCTTGATGGTTTCCAGAATAACGCTGACAATGATGATCAGAGATGTTCCCATGAAGGACATTCTGTTCACAGAGAACAGCCCGGAAATCATAATCGGAATCACACTGATCACAATCAGACCAGCAGCTCCGACCAGGATAATATAATTCAGGATCTTGTTCAGGTAGTCAGAAGTCGGCTTACCCGGACGAACTCCCGGAATAAATCCACCGGATTTTTTCATATTGTTTGCCACTTCCAGCGGATTGAAGGTGATGGAGGTATAGAAATATGCGAAGAGCACAATCAGTACCAGATAGATCACCAGACCGATGGAATATTTGGGCATCTCCGGTCTGAACCAGTAAGAGGAATTCAGAACCATCAGAATCTTGCCCGGAATAGTCGTGTAATCCGGTTTGAAGAACTGAGCAATCACAACCGGGAACGACATGATGGAAGAAGCAAAGATTACCGGCATAACGCCTGCGGTGTTAACCTTCAGCGGAATGTTGGAAGCCTGACCTCCAACCATCTTTCTTCCTACCATTTTCTTGGAATACTGAACCGGAATTCTGCGCTCGCCATCCTGCAGAATAACAACAAATACCACCATTGCAATGACAACTGCCAGGATAATGACAAGAGTCGTCACAAGGACACCAATGTTTTTTCCTCTGAGGAACTTGGTGTAAATGGTATTCACATCCTCTGGAAGAGAGGAAACGATGTTGAAAAGCAGAACGATGGATATACCGTTGCCAACGCCCTTATCCGTGATTCGCTCACCGATCCACATCAGGAACGCACTACCCGCAGTCATCGTGACAACCGCAATGATCACGCTCCAGACATCGAACTTAATCAGCAGCCCCTGTCCGCCGAAGCCGACAGCCATGGCAATGGACTCAACCAGAGCCAGACCGACAGTCAGGTAACGGGTGTACTCTGCGATCTTTTTTCTTCCGTCCTCTCCCTCACGCTGCATCTCCTCCAGCTTCGGAATCGCAATCGTCAGAAGCTGAATAATGATGGATGATGTGATGTAGGGAGTAATGCTTAACGCAAAAATAGACATGGAGGTAAAAGAACCTCCTGTCATCGTGTTGAAGAAACCAAAAGCATCATTGGACTGATTCGCGAAGAAATTCGCGAAAAAGTCCGTTCTCACTCCTGGAATTGGCAGTTCGGAACCGAATCGGATCACTACCAGCATCAAGAAGGTGAAGATCAGTTTTTTTCTGATCTCCACAACTCTCCATGCATTTTGGAGCGTTTTCAACATATTAGATCACCTCGCAGGTTCCGCCTAATGCCTCGATCTTAGCCTTTGCACTCTCACTGAATGCATCAACCTTAACGTTGAGCTTCTTGGTTAACTCACCGTTACCAAGGATCTTAACGCCATCTCTCGGATTCTTAACGATTCCGGTCTCCAGTAAAGACTCAACGGTAACCACTGCATCGTTCTCGAAGCACTCCAGAGCGCTTACGTTGATGCCAACGATGGTCTTCGTGTTGCGGTTCTTAAATCCTCTCTTCGGAAGACGTCTGTACAGCGGCATCTGACCACCCTCGAAACCGATTCTCGGTGCTCCAGAACGTGCCTTCTGACCCTTATGGCCCTTACCAGCAGTCTTACCGTTGCCTGAACCGTGACCGCGTCCTCTTCTGAAATTATCGCTGTGCTTGGAACCTACAGCAGGCTGTAAATTGGATAAATCCATTGCAGTACACCTCCTTACTTCAGTAATTAGATCTCTTCTACTTTAACTAAATGCTTAACGTGCCAGATCATACCTCTAACAGCGTCATTGTTCGGAAGCTCAACAGTCTTGTTCAGCTTCTTCAGGCCAAGAGCCTCAACGGTAGCTTTCTGCTTCGGGATTGCACCGATCGGGGACTTGACTAACGTAACTTTTAACTTATCTGCCATTTTACTGTCCTCCTTAGCCTAAAATCTCTTCTACGGATTTGCCGCGAAGCTTTGCATACTCCTCCGGAGTCTTAAGCTGAGTCAGGCCGTTGATTACTGCCAGAACAACGTTGGTCTTGTTGTTAGAACCCAGAGACTTTGCACGGATGTTCTTGATACCAGCCAGCTCCAGTACGGAACGAGCCGGACCACCAGCGATGATACCGGTACCTTCCGGAGCCTTCTTCAGCAGTACGCTGGAGCTACCGAATTTTGCCAGATGATCATGAGGAATGCTCTTGTTCTCATCAACCGGGATCTCAACCAGGTTCTTCATAGCTGCCTCTTTACCCTTACGGATTGCTTCCGGAACCTCGCCAGCCTTACCCAGACCTGCGCCTACGTGGCCATTGCCATCTCCTACTACTACCAGAGCAGAGAATCTCATGGTACGTCCGCCCTTAACGGTCTTAGATACACGCTTGATTGCTACTACATTGTCATTTAACTCGAACTGATTCGGGTCAATAATTGTACGCTTCATGCCGTTCTCCTCTCTACTAGAATTTCAGACCAGCTTCACGAGCTGCATCTGCAAGTGCCTGAATCTTACCCTGGTAAATGAAACCGCCTCTGTCGAATACAACTTCCTCGATTCCCTTCTCCAGTGCTCTCTTAGCGATCAGAGTTCCAACATAGGATGCTGCAGCCACATCATTGGTGTGCTCCAGCTCAGCTTTTGCTGCCTTCTCTGCGGTGGATGCTGCAACCAGAGTATTGCCGACTGAGTCGTCAATAATCTGAGCATACATGTGGTTGTTACTTCTGAACACAGCCAGACGCGGTCTCTCTGCAGTGCCTGCAAAGCGATTACGTAATCTGGTATGCTTTTTAACGCGGATTTCGCTTCTTGATTTCTTACTAACCATCTTCGTACTCTCCTTAATTATTTCTTACCAGTCTTACCAACTTT
>NZ_CFAHBC010000045.1:0-14050 GCF_983179755.1 Brotaphodocola sp.
ATAATAGATGAAGCGTTAAAGACGGCAGAGACAAAGAAGCGAGAAGCTCTCCTGGAGGCGAAGGAAGAGTCTTTAAAGACGAAGAATGAGCTGGATAAAGAGACAAAGGAAAGAAGAGCGGAACTTCAGCGCTATGAGAGGCGTGTACTGAGCAAGGAAGAGAATCTGGACAAGAAATCAGAGAACATGGAGAAGCGGGAATCAGCCCTCGCAGCCCGTGAGGAGGCTTTAAACCGGCGCAACGCCGAGACGGAAGCCCTCTATGAGAAGGGAATCGAGGAACTGGAGCGAATCTCTGGACTGACAACGGAGCAGGCAAAGGAATATCTTCTCCGATCTGTTGAGGCGGAGGTCAAGCATGACACTGCCAAGATGATTAAGGAGATGGAGAACAAGGCAAAGGAAGAAGCCGATAAGAAGGCCAAAGACTATGTGGTTACTGCAATTCAGAGATGTGCGGCAGATCATGTGGCTGAGAGCACGGTATCGGTGGTACAGCTTCCGAATGACGAGATGAAGGGTCGAATCATTGGACGTGAGGGTCGTAATATCCGTACCTTAGAGACCCTGACCGGCGTAGAGTTGATCATCGATGATACCCCGGAGGCAGTTGTTCTTTCTGGTTTTGATCCGATCCGCCGTGAGGTGGCAAGGATTGCTCTGGAACGCCTGATTGTGGATGGACGTATTCATCCGGCAAGAATCGAGGAGATGGTGGAGAAAGCACAGCGCGAAGTGGAGTCGAACATGCGTGAGGACGGTGAGTCCGCTACGCTCGAAGTTGGAATCCATGGAATCCATCCGGAGCTCGTGAAACTGCTTGGAAAGATGAAATTCCGTACCAGTTATGGACAGAACGCACTGAAACATTCTATCGAGGTCGCTCAGCTCTGCGGACTTCTTGCAGCCGAGGTCGGCGTGGACGTTCGTATGGCAAAGCGTGCAGGTCTTCTGCATGATATCGGCAAATCCGTCGATCACGAGATGGAAGGCTCTCATGTACAGCTTGGTGCAGAACTGTGCCGGAAGTATAAGGAGTCCCCGACTGTGATCAATGCGGTGGAGTCCCATCATGGAGATGTAGAACCTCAGAGCCTGATTGCATGTCTGGTACAGGCGGCAGATACGATTTCCGCTGCAAGACCGGGTGCAAGACGAGAGACTCTTGAGACGTATACAAACCGTCTGAAACAGCTTGAGGATATCACGAACTCTTTCAAGGGAGTAGACAAGTCTTTTGCGATTCAGGCAGGTCGTGAGGTGCGTATCATGGTTGTTCCGGAACAGGTTTCCGACGATGATATGGTGCTGATGGCACGCGAGATTTCCAAGCGCATCGAGGATGAGCTGGAATATCCGGGACAGATCAAGGTGAATGTGATCCGTGAGTCTCGTGCAACTGATTACGCGAAATAAATGAGCTATAAAATGATAGATGATAGACAGAATATCACTATCATAGAGTACAAAAAGATCGAGGATGTATGTGGCAGAAATGCCCGTACATCTCCGGTCTTTTTCATTTTATGGGCGATGGCGTCTGATTCAATTTAAAGCTTTGCAGGGACAGGCTTATTGATCATAATACTTAGCTTTTTTCTTACGATTTTGCTTTAAAGTTTACGAATCAGGGAAGTCGCTTGACAGGAGAGTTTTCGTGTAATACAGTGAAGGCAGAAAAGGTGTTACTGTATACGTGTGAACAGTAACGAAGTGGTCTGAGAAATACCAGAAATCAGCATATGGAGATGGAGGGGGAACAAGTGAGAAAGACAAAGACAGCCGCAAAAATCGCAGGATTGCTGACGCTCGGATGTCTGTTTGCAGGGCTGGTAGCGATGCCGGTTTTTGGAGCGAGCAGAAAGAGAATCAGTTCTGTGAATATTGAGGTGGAGGCAGAGATTCAGCCGGAGACGCGAATCGGAGAAGAGACCATTGATGTGAGCGTCAAGGGAGGAAAATACTACTACGATTACTACGATGTGGAGAATGACGGTTTCGAGTGGGAGGAAAATGACATCCCGAAGATCAGCATCTATCTGAGGGCTGAAGCCGGATACTATTTCTCACTGACAAAGGCAAGCTCTGTGAAGCTCTCCGGTGCAACCTATGTCAAGGCGACGAAGGAGGATTCCTCGGAGACGCTTAAGCTCACGGTGAAACTGCCGTCGCTCGCAGAGACGGTCGGGGATCAGTCAGATGTGATGCTGACAAACAATGGATATGCAATCTGGAAGGAAGTTCGAGGCGCAGGAAGTTATGAAGTGCGACTGTACCGGAATGGCGAGGGCGTTGGAGCGACGATGCTTACGACGACAGATTCTCATTACAATTTCCAGAGTGCAATGACGAAACCGGGAGATTATCAGGTTAAGGTACGCCCGGTCAACAAGGTCAACCAGGATAACAAGGGAACCTGGAAGGAGTCTACCGTCATCACCCTGAGTTCTGAGGACGCCACAAGAATCCGAAATGGAGAAGGTGGAGGAATGCCAGTGACCGGAGAGTGGGTATCGGATCAGATCGGCTGGTGGTATAAGCACAGCGATAAGACCTACACCAGGAATGGCTGGGAAGAAATTGATGGCAAGTGGTATTTCTTCGGTGAGGACGGTTACATGAAGACCGGATGGATCGATTGGAACGGAAAGAGATATTACTGCGACAAGAATGGCGTGATGCTTACGAATACGATGACACCGGATGGAACGATCCTCGGATATGATGGAACGCCGAAGACGGACTAAGTTAATTGATCGGAGAGCGTATAATAACAAACAGCAAAAAAGATCTGGCTGAAGAATTTCAATAGCCAGATCTTTTTCTTTACAGATCCAGAATCTCCTCATCGTTCGGTACATAGACATTTCCGTGGAAATATTTGCGGGCTTCGGCGGTGTAGAGCTCCTTGCGGGTGGCAAGGGTCTTGTCCTCCGTGTGCCACAGTACAAGGTTTGCGACACCGAGACGTTCTGCCAGTTCGCTTGCATCTTTTGCGGTGCTGTGATGTTTCTCGTAGGGCTTGAATCGCTCGCGGTCCTCGTAGAGACAGAATGCCTCATGGAGAAGCCAGTCACTGCCGGCGACGTATTTCTCACACAGATCATTGTACGGCTCGTCTCCGGCACAGGTCAAACGCTTTCTGTTCTTGAGTCTCATTGTGAATCCGTACTGCTTTGCCTTCGTGGAATGAATGTCGAAGAAAGTTACATCACTTTCAAGAATATGGAGGGTCTCACCGTCGTGGACAGCGGTCAGGTGAATCCGGTCACCGATTAGACGGTAAAGTTTGCCCTGAAGTGTCAGACGGCAAAATGTGTCGATCGTGGAGACGAGATCCTCGTGGCAGTAGATATGAAAATCGCCCTCATAGCTTCCGTTCAGGATGCGGGTTGCGACAAAGCGAACCATCCACACGACACCGAGAATGTGATCGGTGTGCTCGTGAGTCACGAAGAGATGATGGATCTGCTCGTAGCGGACATTCATATCTTCGAGAATGCGAAGAATTCCATTTCCGCCTCCGGCATCAACCATGAAGAACTGATCATCCTGCCTGATCGCAAAACAGGTGTTGTAGCAACGGGTGACAGCGGCATTTCCGGTTCCAAAAACATATAATTGTTCCATGTGTATTCCTCCAGTTTTAACAACCTGATACATAATTCAGAGTGACTTTCTCCTCAGTAAGGATTTGACCCCAACATTACTTTATGCTACTATAATTCTATAAAAAATGCAATGTTTACTGGCAGGGAAAGTTGTAGTTTTATAGTTTTGTGTTACTGTACACGGGTAGGCATCTTCTGAACGGAAAATGCCGAATGATACAGTGGTGGTAGCAGATTTTGCCGACTTAGAATGGAAAGCACCGGCAAAATCCGTTACTGTTTATGCAACACAGAAACAGTAACATGTTGCGGAGCGGGAGAAGATGTATTATGAGAGATTTGGAATATCTGAGGCTGTTGGCGAGAGAATATCCGAGTGTCAAGGCGGCTTCGAGTGAGATCATCAACTTAAAGGCAATCTGTGGTCTGCCGAAGGGAACCGAGTATTTCTTCAGTGACCTTCACGGAGAGTATGAGGCATTCGTTTACCTGCTTCGGAGTGCGTCCGGAATTATCCGTGAGAAAATTCGTGAGACATTTGGTCACATTATTCCGGAGGATGAGCAGGTTGAACTGGCGAATCTGATCTATTATCCGGACCGCAATCTGGCGCGTTTGATCGCGGAGGATCGATGCACGGAGGATTGGCAGAGAATCACGATCTATCGTCTTGTGGAGATCTGCAAGGTCGTGGCATCAAAATACACCCGCTCCAAAGTCAGAAAAAAGATGCCGAAGGAGTTCGCCTACGTCATCGACGAATTGCTTCATGTGGATTATAATGATGAGAATAAACGGGTATATTATGGGGAAATCATTCGTGCGATCATTGACACGAAGGTTGCAGACAAGTTCATTTCTGCAATCTGTGAGCTGATCCAGAACCTGACGATTGACAATCTGCACATCATCGGAGACATCTTTGATCGAGGACCGCGCGCGGACATCATCATGAATGAGCTGATGCAGTTCCACGATGTCGACATTCAGTGGGGAAATCATGACATCTCCTGGATGGGTGCGGCAACCGGCAATCCGGCGTGTGTCTGCAACGTTCTGAGAATTGCGATCAGCTACAACAGCTTTGATGTGCTTGAGGATGGATATGGAATTAATCTGCGTCCGCTCTCGATGTTTGCGGCGAAGGTTTACCGCGATGATCCGTGTACCCGTTTTACGCCGAAGATTCTCGACCAGAACATTTACGATGCGGTTGATCCGGGACTTGCGGCAAAGATGCACAAGGCGATTGCAGTGCTCCAGTTCAAGGTGGAGGGTCAGATTATCCGTCGTCATCCGGGATACAAGATGGATGATCGAATCTTGCTCGAGCAGGTGGATTACAATGCAGGAACCGTGACGATCGGCGGAAAGAGCTACCCGCTTCTTGACACGAATTTCCCGACAATCGATCCGGCACATCCGCTCAAGCTCTCGAAGGAGGAGGAAGAACTTCTCCACACGCTCGTGCTCTCATTTAAGCACAGTGAGCTTCTGCACCGCCACATCCGTTTCCTCTATGCGAGAGGAGAGCTTTACAAGTGCTGTAATGGCAACCTGATGTATCACGGATGTATCCCGATGAAGGAGGATGGCAGTTTCGAGGAGATGATCTGCGACGGCGAACCGCTGTCCGGTCGTGCGCTGATGGATTATATCAGTGGTCAGATCCGCCAGGCTTACTTCCTGAACGATGGAGAGCCGGGCAAGGAGCGCGCGAAAGATTTCATGTGGTATCTGTGGTGCGGAGCGAAATCACCGGTATTTGGAAAAGATAAGATGACGACATTTGAGCATTACTTTGTTGCAGACAAGGCACTTCAGCGAGAACACATGAATCCGTACTACAAGTTGAGTCAGAAAGAGGAGGTCTGCGACCGGATTTTTGAGGAATTCGGACTGTCGAAACAGGGCTCTCATATCATCAACGGTCATGTGCCGGTGAAGATCAAGGATGGAGAGACACCGGTGAAGGCAAACGGAAAACTCTTTGTCATTGATGGAGGTCTGTCAAAGGCTTATCAGAAATACACGGGAATTGCGGGCTACACTCTGATTTACAATTCCAATCATCTGGCACTTGCGGAGCACAAGCCGTTTAATCCGGATGTGGAGAGCACTCCGCGCGTCTCCATCGTTGAGAAGATGAAGAGCAGGGTGATGGTTGGAAATACCGACAAGGGAAAAGAACTGAAGGCGATGATTGAGGATCTGACCGAGCTTGTGGCAGCATTTAGAAGAGGTGACATCAAGGAACAGAATGATTAAGAAATGAGAAAATAAAATTTGACAAGGACGGTCAGAAAAACAAAGTCATAGAGATTGGAATAAAGGCAGAAAAACAAAGCGAAAGAAATAACACCAGAGAAGTAAAGCTAAAGAAATACAGCCAGAGAAATAGAGGCAGAGAAATACAGCGAGAAAAACTGGGACAGACAAATGTAGACAGATATAGGAAGTCGGATGAGAACGGAATGAGAGGAAGACAGAGAAGACGATGAATAAGACAGAATTTTTACAGGGATTGCAGTCAGCTCTTTCTGGAAATGTACCACCTGAGACTGTGCGGGAAAATCTGCGCTATTACAGCGATTATATCCGCTCAGAGGTGCAGAAGGGGAGATCCGAGAGGGATGTGATGGAAGAACTCGGAGATCCGCGTCTGATTGCGAGAACAATTATGGATGCAACGCCGGGAGCGGGAGAAGGAATGTTTGAGGAGTATCGCTCCTTCATTCCATTCGGATCTGCGGGTGCTGCGGATGGCGGATATGCAGGTGACGGCGAATCACAGGGACAGCAGGGAAATATTTTTACGGGCAATTCCAGTGTGCACTATTACGATTTGAATAAGTGGTACTGGAAGCTCGGAGCAGTTCTTGTCGCTATCTTGGTGGTGACGCTGATCATCACGATTGTGGGAGGAATTTTGAGTGTTCTGATTCCGCTTCTTCCGATCATTTTCCTCGTGATGTTAGTGATGTGGTTTGTGAAGGGACGGTAGAGAGATAGCCGGCGGTGAAGAGGCGAAGCCAATTGCGCCTTAGCTTGATTGCTATGAGAGTCGAATGGGAGAATCGAATAAGTCAATAGTGACAAAAAAACAGAGAAAACTGCGCAGGAAACCGTCACAAAATATTAATAAAATGTAAACAATGGTCCAAAAAACTTGACGCGCCCAATCTGAATATGTATAATAACGATGTAACATATTTAATAATTATGTAATAATTACGGTGCCGGAAGAGAGCTGGAAGCTGTAAAACGGTGGAAGCCCTCTCCGGCATCGGTTTGAGAACATAGAAATCATAGAAATAACAAACAACGTAAATACAAATTCTGGATTGGAGTGGATGTAGGAAATGAATAAATCGGTACTTTATATAGCCACAGCAGTGCTGGCAACGGGTTCTGTATTCTGGACAAGCCCTATGGTATCCCGCGCAGAGACCTCAACAAAGGCAATTAAAATCTCTGAGGCATTGAATCTCCCAGAGCTTGAGATTCCGGAAATCGAGAACGTGGCAGGGGTTGTCGAGGAAGCCGTTCAGATTGAGGAAGAAGAGGTAGCAGATGCCGAGGCAGAGGTTATCGATATGCAGGCTGGTCCGGATATCGCTGTTCAGAAAGCTCTCGCAGAGAAGAAGGCAGCTGAGGAAACAAAGGCAGCCGAGGAAGCAGCAGTTCAGGCAAAGGCAGATGCTCGCCAGAATGTTGTAGCTTACGCACTTCAGTTTGTAGGCGGAAAGTACCGTGCAGGTGGAAATGACCCACATACCGGAGCTGATTGTTCCGGATTTGTAAAATATGTTATGGAGCATGCAGCAGGAATCTCCATGAATCGTTCTTCAAGCTCTCAGGCAACACAGGGACACAAGATTAGTTCAAATGATATGCAGCCGGGAGATCTGATCTTCTACGGAAGTGGCTCCAGCATCAGCCATGTAGCGATGTACATTGGAGATGGCAAGATCGTTCACGCATCCACAGAGCGTACCGGTATCAAAGTTTCCAAGTGGAACTACCGCACACCGATCAAGATTGTCAGTGTATTCTAATCGATTCTGATTTTCACTTATCTGTCAGACCAGAATCAGTTAAAAATGAGAAATAGAGAAATTGAATAGGACAGCAGGAAAATACATAAAATAAAAAGACGGGATGAGGCGTTGTATGGCCTTTTGCCGTCTTTTTTGTATGATAGAAAATTGTGTCCTATCATATAAAAAAACTTTGATAGAATGCGCCAAGGCATATTTTTTTTATCTTCAAAATTATCTCCTCAAAAATGGAAAATGGAGAAAGAGCCGGGACAGGGGAGCTGTTCCGACTCTTTCTGAGGGGAGTATAAAATAATTAATAAGGCTGAAGAAAATGATTTTAAGGGAAATCGATTTTCTTCGAGTTTATTATACGTTATACGTCAAAAAATTGCAAGAGATTAACTGGAAACCAGAATCTTCCGGTATGGATTCGACAGGGAAGGATCATACTAATCCTGCATCAAAAAATTAGGATGTTCAGGAGGAAAATCACATGAGAGATTCTTACAGCGACAACCAGAATAACAGTCAGAACAACAGACAGAACAGCAATCAGAACAGCATGAGAAACAACAGTAAAAACAGCACCAGAAACGAGAATAACAGCAGAAACAATGCGAGAAATTACAGCCGTGATTCCTACTCGAACCGCAGTGAGAACAACACCGGGGATTATGAGGATTACCAGAATTACCGCGAGAAAAATTATGAGAGAAATTCCTCTCGCAACAAGATGAACAACCAGAGCAACCGGCACGAGCAGTAAAAACTCTGGAAATTCTCAGAGGGTCTCCGCTTTGTTTCCCAGTTTCTTTTGAAGGTTTTGGGACAAAGTGGGAGACCGTTACATATGCTGATAAAAAGAGGACAATAGAGGGTTTTGCATGTGGTGTCTGATCGGAAGTAGAGATCTGGAACGCTATCTTGACGAAGGAAGAGAGATCTTTTTGGCAGATCTGCGGGAGCGCCGGGATTATGAGATGGGTCATATTTGCGGGGCGATCAATTTTCCAGGAGATTCCTGGCGTCTGCGGATCTCAGAGTTTCCAGGAGACCGTCTGATTGTTCTTTACTGTTATCATGGTCCGAACAGCCTTCTGGTGGCAAGAGCGTTGTCTGCGATGGGATTTCAGACAGCGGATCTGTATGGAGGAATCGAGGGATACTGCGGAAAGTATCTCACTGGGTAGGGGCTCATGGGTCTTTCAGTTATTTGCGCAACGCGTGAACAGTGACGTCTTTCGTTGACAACTATCTGGTGAGGTTATAAAATATTATGTAACAATCAGGGGACGAGATGCCCCGAAAACAAGGGAAGGAGAATGGTTGACTTTTTCTGACATTTTCTGACAGAGAAGTTTGCGAAAGCGACAAGAGCGCGGAAGGCGTGAACAAAACGCAAGGATAAAACGCGAGAACAAAAGAAAAATATGAGAATAAAACACTCTGGATGGAAAAGGGCAACTGTGAGGAGAAAACGATGATGAAGAAATATATGTTTGCATCAGATGTTCATGGATCTGCGTGGTATTGCAGAAAGATGCTGGAGGCTTATGACCGTTCCGGCGCAGAGCGTCTGATTTTGCTTGGTGATCTTTTGTATCACGGACCGAGAAATGATCTTCCGAAGGAGTATGCGCCGAAGGAAGTGATTGCAATGCTCAATGAGCGCAAGAATGAGATCTGTACCGTCCGCGGAAACTGTGAGGCGGAGGTCGACCAGATGGTTTTGAATTTCCCGGTGATGGCAGATTATGCTCTGCTTGAGCTCAACGATCTCACTTTTTTTGCGACACATGGACATATTTTCAATGAGGAGCATATGCCACCGTTAAAGGCAGGAGATATCCTTGTTCACGGTCACACCCATCTGCTTCGTGCGGACAAGGTAGGGGAGAACTACATCCTCAATCCGGGTTCCGTGTCAATTCCGAAGGGCGGAAATCCGGCAACTTATGCGATTTTGGATGGAAAGACGTTCCGGATCATTGATTTTGACGGCAATATCGTGAAAGAGATCACCTTTTAAAAAAACTTAAAAAGAACTTAGAAAGAACAGCGATCATCGAAGATGATGATCGAGCAGGAGAAAAGAAAACATATGGCGATAAAAACCTACGAACTGATTGCACCTTGCCACTTTGGACTGGAAGCGGTGCTCAAGAGAGAGATTCTGGATCTGGGATATGAGATTTCCCGAGTGGAAGATGGAAAGGTGACATTCATCGGAGACGCAGAGGCGATATGCAGAGCAAACGTCTTTCTGCGGACAGCGGAGAGAGTGCTGTTGAAAGTCGGAGAATTCCGGGCGGTGACGTTTGATGAGCTGTTTGAGAAGACGAAGGCACTTCCGTGGGAGGAGTACATTCCGGTAGACGGAAAATTCTGGGTCAAGAAGGCAAACTCGATCAAGAGTAAGCTGTTCAGCCCGTCCGATATCCAGTCGATTATGAAAAAGGCGATGGTCGACCGCATGAAGCGCGCATACGGCGTGGATGTGATTCCGGAGACCGGTGCTTCCTATCCGATCCGTGTGGCATTTTACAAGGATGTGATCACCGTGGCACTCGATACGACCGGAGAGTCCCTGCACAAGCGCGGATACCGCAAACTGACGAGCAAGGCACCGATCTCGGAGACCCTTGCAGCGGCATTGATTATGCTGACTCCGTGGAACAAGGACAGAATCCTCGTTGACCCGTTCTGCGGAAGTGGAACGTTTCCGATTGAGGCGGCAATGATCGCTGCCAACATCGCACCGGGAATGAATCGTTCCTTCCTCTCAGAGGACTGGAAGAACCTGATTCCGCGCAAGTGCTGGTATGAGGCGATGGACGAGGCCGAAGAGCTTGTCGATGACAGTGTGAGCGTTGACATTCAGGGATACGATGTGGATGGTGACATCATCAAGTCCGCAAGAGCAAATGCGGAATCCGCGGGTGTGGCGCACCTGATTCATTTCCAACAGCGCCCGGTGAGTCAGCTCAGCCACCCGAAGAAATACGGTTTTCTGATCACGAACCCGCCTTACGGAGAGCGTATTGAGGACAAGAAGAATCTTCCGGAACTGTACAGCCAGATCGGAGAGCGTTTTGCATCTCTTGACAGCTGGTCAGCATTTATCATCACCTCGTATGAGGAGGTCGAGCGATATATGGGACGAAAGGCAGACCGCAACCGTAAGATCTACAACGGCATGATGAAGACGTATTTCTATCAGTTCCTCGGGCCGAAGCCACCGAAGCGCAAACTGGAGCATGAGGAGAAGTAGAAGCAGAGCAGGACTTGGGAAGAGCAGACGGGGGTGTTGTTTTTTCATCGTTTTGATGGTAGTTTCCCTGACTTCCGGCTGTGGGAGATTCCGGTGGGAGAGCGAAGACTCAAACGTAAATTCAAAAGGGAATCGTCAGACTACAGAGCAGGAAGAGCTTGCAGATCAAGAAAACACCACAGAGCAGGAAAGTACAGCGGATCAGGGACAGGCTCAGAGTGAGTCAAAAGGTGCGGAAAGCATGAAAGAGCCTCTTCCGAGATTCTATGATGCGAGACAGGACGGCAGAACATCTATGGTCAAGGATCAGGGAGAGAAGGGAACCTGTTGGGCGTTTGCGTCGATGCAGGCGCTTGAAAGCTCTCTGCTTCCGGAGGAGTCCTATGATTTCTCGGAGGACCATATGGTGCACGATCCGGACTTTATTCTGAACTCGGAAGAAGGCGGGGACTACGTGATGGCGATGGCGTATCTTCTGTCATGGCGGGGTCCGGTATTGGAGTCTCAGGACCCTTATGGAGATGGGATCTCGCCGGACGGACTCTTACCGGTAAAACACGTTCAGGAGATCCGTCTCTTGCCTGAGGGAGACCGTGAGGCGATCAAGCGCGCGGTCTATACGACCGGAGGTGTGCAGAGTTCGCTTTACACGGCACTTCAGAAGGCAGGGGCGGATACTGCCTATTACAATCAGGAGACTCAGGCTTACTGTTATCAGGGAGAGGAGGTTCCAAACCACGATGTCGTGATTGTGGGCTGGGACGATGATTTTCCGGCAGAGAACTTCACAACGAAGGTTCCGGGAAATGGGGCGTATCTCTGTGAGAACAGTTGGGGAACTCAGTTTGGAGAGGCGGGATACTTTTATGTATCCTATTATGACCGGAATCTCGGAAAGACAAACCTGGTCTATTCGCGGACAGAGGACCCGGACAATTACAGCCGGATTTATCAGAGTGATCTGTGTGGATGGCTCGGCCAGATTGGCTACGGGGAGGAGACGGTCTGGGCGACAAATGTGTATCGTTCCGGGGAGAGCGCGGAGACACTCTGCGCGGTTGGATTTTATGCGACAGACCGGGACACAGAGTATGAGGTCTATGTGATTCCGAAGGTTCCGGAAAATCAGGAGTCGGTGATCGCGAAACTCTCTGCGGGGGGAGCAAAGAAGACAAAGCTGTCCCGCGCAAAAGGGAAACTTGAGGATGCCGGTTATTATACGATTTCTCTTGACCAGTCGGTACGCATCCCGCCTCAGACACGATTTGCGGTCATGGTGCGATTGAAGACACCGGGGACAGTTCATCCCGCCGCAGTCGAGTATGACACCGGAGACGGGCGTTTCCGCGTGGATTTGAGCGATGGAGAGGGATATGTGAGCCCGGATGGAAGCCAGTGGGAGCGGACGGAGGAAGCTCAGAACTGCAATCTGTGTCTGAAGGCATATACGAGGATTGAAAAAAAGAGCGGGTGAGCGAGCCTGAGCCTTGGCTTGAATTCAAGGAATCAATTGCAGGTTGTAATGGAATAGAAATGAGATAGAGAAAAAATATTTGACAGGGAGAAAAAGAGGGAGAGAGAAATAAATGAAACATAGAATTGTATTTGCAACCGGAAATGCCGGAAAAATGAGGGAGATTCGGGAGATTCTCGGGGATCTCGGCTGTGAGATTTTATCGATGAAGGAAGCGGGAGCAACACCGGAAATCGAGGAAAATGGAAAGAGCTTTGCTGAAAATGCAGAGATCAAGGCGCGCGCAGTCTGGAACTGCACGGGGGGCATCGTCCTTGCGGATGATTCCGGACTTGTCGTGGATTATATCGGAGGAGAGCCGGGAATTCTTTCCGCGCGTTATCTCGGTGAGGATACCTCCTATGAGATCAAGAATCAGGCGATCATTGACCGTCTCAAAGACGCGGAGGGCGGGGAGCGTTCCGCGCGTTTTGTCTGCAACATTGCAGGCGTGCTTCCGGATGGTCGTGTGATTCACACGGAGGCGACGATGGAAGGTCTGATCGCCAAAGAATCGGCAGGCTGTGGTGGATTCGGTTACGATCCGATTCTGTATCTTCCTGAATTTGGAAAGACATCCGCAGAGATCACGATGGAGCAGAAAAATCAGATTAGCCATCGGGGAAAAGCGCTCTCAGCGATGAAAGAAGAATTGCGAAAAGTTCTCGGGGAGGAAAATAAATAGATGAAAATTCTGATTGTGAGTGATACGCATCGGAAGGATGATAATCTGAAGTGGGTTCTGAAGGAAGAAGCTCCGCTCGATATGATGATCCATCTCGGGGACTCGGAGGGAAGCGAAGTGGAAATCCCGAAGTGGGTCAACGAGGGCTGTGAGATCGTCATGGTTCGCGGAAACAACGACTTTTTCTCATCACTTGAACGGGAGATCGAGCTTGAGCTTGGACCGCACCGGATTCTCCTGACCCACGGTCACTACTACAACGTTTCTCTCGGTGTTGAGACACTTGAGCAGGAGGCGATCGAGCGAGGCTGTGACATCGCAATGTACGGTCACACGCACCGCCCTTATCTGGAGATCGGCGATCAGGTGACGATTCTGAATCCGGGCAGTCTTTCTTACCCGAGACAGGAGGGACGCCGTCCGTCCTACATGATTATGGATATGGAGGACGATGGTCGCGTGCATTTCCACACATATTACCTGTAAGAGATTATCTGAATTTTCCTGTTTTTGATAGGTAGGAGGATAGGTGGGAGATTCGGAGAATTACAAGATTTCTCAGAGGGGTGCCAATACCCTTCTGAGAGATCTGCTCTGATTTTCCTTGGAAAAACGGGCAAAAACGAGCAAAAGAAAAAAATAAAAAAAGTTTTGCAAAAAGTGTTGACAAATACCGATGTGTGTTTTATAATGATACTCGCGTTGTTCGACAGCGGTTGGAACGAAAACAGAGCTGGAACAAGCGATTTCAAAACATCCGGGGTGTGGCTCAGCTTGGCTAGAGCGCCTGGTTTGGGACCAGGAAGTCGCAGGTTCGAATCCTGTCACCCCGACTGTGTGAGACAACACATAAAAAGTAGATTGTAATGATCTGCGGGCGTAGTTCAATGGTAGAACACCAGCCTTCCAAGCTGGATACGTGGGTTC
>NZ_CFAHBC010000046.1:0-12668 GCF_983179755.1 Brotaphodocola sp.
TCCGTGAGGGTGACTATGTGGTAAATATGGTTATGGACGAGATCCACAAGATGGGCATCAAGGACATCACCATCTGCGCAAGCTCCCTTGGCAAGGCGCATGATCCGATCGTTCCGATGATCGAGGATGGCACTGTGACCGGTATCCGGTCTTCCGGCGTACGCGGTAAGATCGGAGAAGCAATTTCAGCAGGAAAGCTGAAAAATCTTGCAGTAATGTGTTCCCACGGTGGGCGTGTCAGAGCCATTGAGTCTGGTGAGGTTCATATTGATATTGCGTTTATTGGCGCACCGACCTGTGACGAATATGGAAATTTAAGAGCAAATGGCGGAAAGAGTGACTGCGGTGTACTGTCTTATGCAATGGCTGATGCGCAGTATGCAGATCATGTGGTGGCCATTACCGATTGTCTGGTTCCATTTCCGAACATTCCGGCAAGCATCTCCATGACTCAGGTAGATTTTGTCTGTGTGGTAGATGAAATCGGAAATCCGGCCAAGATCGCAACCGGTGCGGCAAAACCAACCACCGATATGAGAAAACTGAGAATGGCAGATTACTGCACTCAGTTTGTAATCCGTACACCATATTTTAAGAATGGCTTCTCCTATCAGACCGGTGTCGGCGGTGCCTCCATCGCATCCACCATTTCCCTGGCAGATGAAATGGAAAAGCGCGGCATCCGTATGAGCTTTGGTGTTGGCGGACTGACCAAACCGATGGCAGATCTTCTGGACCGTGACTTAACGGATCTTCTGGTGGATACGCAGGATTTTGACCTTGGAGCAGTAGAATCCATCAAAAAGCATCCGGACCGTCATATCGAAATCAGCGCATCAGAGTACGCAAATCCTTTTAACAAAGGAGCATATGTCAATAAACTGGATTTTGTCATTCTGGCAGCACTGGAAGTGGATGTGAACTATAACTGTAATGTCGTGGTAGGCTCTGATGGCATCATCACCGGGGCCCAGGGCGGGCATCCGGATACCGCAGCGGGCGCAAAATGCACCATTGTGATCGCACCGCTTCTGCAGGGAAGAATCCCGGCTATCTGCACCAACGTAACCACCGTAACCACTCCGGGCGAGACCGTGGATGTTGTGATTACCGATTACGGCATTGCCATCAATCCGCGCAGACAGGATCTGATTGAGTGTATGAAGGACAGCGGACTTCCGCTCTGTACGATCGAGGAGCTTCGGGATCAGGCCTATGCTATTACAGGCGAGCCGGATCCGGTACAGTTTGGTGATAAAGTAGTTGGAATCATTGAAGCTCGTGATGGCAGTATTATGGATGTGGTAAGGGAAGTAAAGAAATATTCATTTGATTGATTCTGGCTGATACAGCTGATGAGATAAAAAATAAAAAACAATAGGGGGCAAGGAACGAAATGTTAGCATTGATTGGGTTTGCACTCATGATCATCCTGATGTTTGTGTTGATCAAGGAAAAGATGGCGCCGCCGCTGGCGTTTATCTTACTGCCACTGATCGCGGCTGTACTGGTCGGATTCGGCCTGGAGGAGATTGCCGGATTTATTAAGACTGGTATGAATACGATGTTAACTACCGCGATTCTGTTCATTTTCTCTATTTCTTATTTTACTATGATGTCGGATGCAGGCCTCTTTGATCCGATCATCAATTTCCTGATCAAACGGGTCGGAAAAAATGTGGCAACGATTTTTATTGCGATTGTTCTGACCACATTTGTTGCACATCTGGATGGTTCCGGCGCAACCACATTCCTGATTGTGGTTCCCGCATTTCTTCCGATCTGTAAGCGTATGGGAGTTCGTCCGCAGGCGCTGCTTGGTGCAATGTGCGGTGCTTACGGCGTTATGAACCTGGTGCCGTGGGGCGGTCCGACTATGCGTGCGGCAAGTGTTGCAGGCGTTGAAGCCGGAGACCTGTATGGATTTATGATTCCGGGTGTTGTATGTCTGGCAATTGCAGCGTTCGGTATTGCGATTGTAGTTTCCATGATTGAGAAAAAGAATGGTGCAGAGGCAGGCGCTCATGTGCAGGCCGCAGATGATGCGAACGCAGAGAAAAAAGAAACAAAGAAGGGCATCTATTATTTTAACCTGGTTCTTACCCTGGTTATGCTGGTTCTGTTATTCCGTGACCTTCCGGTTCCGCTGTATTCCATTTTCATGGTAGCATTTGCCATCGGACTGATCGTAAACTTCCCGAACGCAAAGCAGCAGAATAAGAAAATTAAAGAGTACGGTACCAATGCAATGGTTATGACCATGACTCTGTTTTCTGTAGGTATCTTCATGGGTGTCATCAAGGATTCCGGAATGGTTGAGGCTATGGCAAATGCCATTGTAGGTGTGCTTCCGGCAGCGATTGCTCCGCATATGCACTGGTTCATGTGCCTGTTCTCCGTACCGCTTCTGATGATCCTCGGTACCGATGCATTCTACTACGCACTGCTTCCGATCATCATCGGCGTGGTAGAGCCGTTTGGCGTAGCACCTGAAACAGTAGCAGCAGCATTTCTGTTAACCGCAACCCTTGGAACTCCGGTCAGCCCGTCTGTAGCAGCAACCTATGTAGGACTTGGTCTGGCAGATGTTTCCATCGGTGAGCATATTAAGTACTCCCTGAGACTGGTATGGCTGGCAAGTATTGCAGTGCTGATCATGGCTACCGTGATCGGTGTCATTAAATTCTAAAAATAAACGTAACAGATTTCTGCCATAAAAACAGAGACCTGTGTGAGTAAAATCGCGCAGGTCTCTGTTTTTGCGTAGACGATTGAGAAGTATCTGTTGGGAGAAGATTAGAACTCAGAGTGGATGTCCCTCTTTATTCTGAGTGGTGAGAGTGATATGTGTCCTTGATAAGCGGACATTTGACTCTCATACAAGGAAAAGTACTTGACAGATCAGAAGAATTCAAGTATGATTTTGCATAAACGACTTCTTTTATCGACCAGCATCAGGGCATGACTTTGAGAGAATGGTAAAAAATAATTTACGAGGAGATAAGGCGATCATGAAAAAAGTAGTGAAGTTTGGCGGAAGCTCTCTGGCGAGTGCGCGTCAGTTCAAAAAAGTGGGAGACATCATTCGGGCAGATAAGACCCGCCGTTATGTCGTTCCGTCTGCACCGGGCAAGAGAAACAGCAAGGATGAGAAAGTAACCGATATGCTGTATACATGCTATGAGGCAGCATCCACCGGCGGAGCATACAAGAAGATCCTGGAGCGCATCAAGGAGCGCTATCAGGAGATCATCGATGGTCTGGATCTGAACCTGAATCTGGATCACGAGTTCGACACGATCGAGCAGAACTTTGTGAAGGGCATCGGTCGTGACTATGCTGCTTCCCGCGGAGAGTACTTAAACGGTATCGTGATGGCAAATTACCTCGGATATGAGTTCATCGATTCCGCAGAGGTGATTTTCTTTGATGAGAACGGCAACTTTGAGTCTGAATTGACGAACAAGGAGCTGTCTGAGCGCCTGGAGCATGTTGAGCGTGCTGTTATCCCAGGATTCTACGGATCAAAGCATGACGGTACGATCAAGACCTTCTCCCGTGGCGGTTCTGATGTGACTGGTTCGATCGTGGCACGCGCGATCCATGCAGACCTCTATGAGAACTGGACCGATGTATCTGGTTTCCTCGTAGCAGACCCGAGAATCGTTGAGGACCCGGCTGTCATTGAGACGATCACTTACAAAGAGCTTCGAGAACTCTCCTACATGGGTGCAGGCGTTCTCCATGAGGATGCAATCTTCCCGGTTCGCCGTGAGGGAATTCCGATCAACATCCGCAACACGAACAAGCCGGAGGACAAGGGTACTCTGATCGTGGAGAGCACCTGTCGCAAACCGCACTATACGATCACCGGAATCGCAGGAAAGAAGGGATTCTGTGCAATCAACATCGAGAAGGCGATGATGAATGCAGAAGTTGGTTTTGGGAGGAAGGTGCTTCAGGTATTTGAGAAGTATGGCATCTCCTTCGAGCATATGCCGTCCGGAATCGATACGATGACGATCATGGTACACCAGTCTGAGTTTGAGGAGTATGAGCAGTCAGTGATCGCAGGTATTCACCGTGCAGTTGAGCCGGACAGCGTTGAGCTTGAGGCAGATTTAGCGCTGATCGCAGTCGTAGGACGCGGTATGAAGGCAACCCGCGGTACCGCAGGAAGAATCTTCTCCGCCCTTGCACATGCCCGTGTCAATGTCAAGATGATTGATCAGGGTTCAAGTGAGCTCAACATCATCATCGGTGTCAAGAACGCAGACTTTGAGACTGCAATCAAGGCAATCTACGACATCTTCATTCTCGCAGAGATCTAAGAAGGATACGCGGATCATCGCAGACAGAGGATCATGAAGATCAGCTTTGATAAAGAAGATTAGCAGTTTGTGAGCTTGGATTTTTATGAAAATCGATTGACGAGATAAATCAGGGAGTTCGACAGAATGTTCGGGATCAAAGGACATTCTGCCGAACTCTTTTTTTGTATGATAGGAAATTGCGTCCTATCATACAAAAACGCTCCGCGAGGATGCGCACTCGGCGCAGGGGAAGATGGTTGCCGAAGCAACCGCGCCGATATTCATAATTTTGGTGTTCTGGCGCGTACGGGTGTCGTCTTTGGTGATCCTTGAAAAAAACACGGTCGTATGCTACAATGCCAATTATAAGGAAAGAGAGGAAACCGTTGGAAGCAATCGCTCTAAGGGCACTCTTATTTTATTTTGAAGGAGAATTCCAGAATGGATTCTTTT
Organism: Brotaphodocola sp.; assembly: GCF_983179755.1. Lineage (NCBI taxonomy): Bacteria > Bacillati > Bacillota > Clostridia > Lachnospirales > Lachnospiraceae > Brotaphodocola > Brotaphodocola sp. Next base: position 4,767 of record NZ_CFAHBC010000046.1, read on the forward strand.
TCAGGTTAGGAAAATAAAAATAAGGAAATCGGAATGATTATGAGACAGTTGGGCAGAAATGTTTCTATCAGGATGACAGCGGGGGCTGTGGCGCTACTGCTTGCAGGGTGTGCCGGTCCTTCCACACGAGTCCTGCCCAGAGTAGATACAAACCCGGAGTACCAGATGCCGGGAGATATTCCTGTTCTGGAAGAAGTCAATACTTTTTACCTTCAGGAAGAACTCGCGAGACTGACGCGTTCTCCGCGCCCCTCGGGAAGTCGTGGGGAGAGCAGTGCATCCGCCTACATTCGTCAGCTCCTTGGAGATTACGGCTATGAGACGGCATTTCAGCCGTTTCAATATAGACAGGAGGATGGAACGGTCATCTCCGGCACCAATGTGACCGCCGTGCGCTCTGTGTCCTCACCGGATGCGGATATTCTGATTTTGTGTGCACATCACGATACGGAGATCGGAAGTCCCGGAGCGGTGGATGACACAGCCGGAGTGGTGACAATGTTGGAGACGGCAAGGCTTCTTGCAAGGCTTCCATCCGACACAGAACTGCGCTTTGTGAGCTTTTCCGGACATGAGGAGCAGAATCTTGGATCCCGCCATTATGTCAGCACAATGACTGAGGAGGAGAGAAATCGTGTGATTGGTGTGATCGATCTCGATCGGCTCGGCGCAATGACAGGAGGAAATATTATTCTCGGAACCGTTGACCGGAATGAAACGATGCTCGGCGATCTGTTGCTTGAGGCGTCGAGGGAGATCACGGATACAAGCTGGTCGTATGAGCGCTGTGCCGGTGGGGATGCCTCGTCGTTTCTTCGCGGGCGGATACCGGCGGTGACGGTCACGAGACGGCAGAGCAGTTTCGGGGAGGGAACGCCCTATGATCGCGCAGAGACTGTGAACATTGAGGATGTGGCACAGATCGTCGATGTCATCTGTCAGGCGGTATCGAAGATTATGAGCCTGGATACTCCGTCGATGACGGCGAAGGCGCACTATTATAACAATTTCCATGATCTTGCATATGTGCAGGCAAAGGATCAGGGGATTCCGTTTGGGGTAGACCCGGAGCGATTTGCGGAGCTTCTCGGAATGGATGGTGTGTTGAGTGCAGAGAATACGACAAAGACCGGAGTTCGGATTCAGAATTATCAGTTCCCGATGAAGTGGTTCGGTGTAGACCAGACGATTGTCACGAGCTGTTATTTTTTGGATGGAAAACTGGACAGTCTCTCGATTGAGGCAGACCGCGCCGGAGTCGATTTTGAGGATATGAAGGAGAGACTCAGCGCCTGGTACGGAGAGCCGAGGGATGCCGGAAGCGGACCGTCGGGAACTTCGTTTGAATGGACAGATGCACTTTTTCGGAGGAGTTTTCTTTTGACACCGGGGCAGGATGGATTTGATCTTGAGGTTTCCTCGTGGGAGCCGGGGCGCTCGATCCTGGAACAGCGAACGGTCAGCGGGACTTTGCTTGCACCGGGAGTCTCAGACCCGAGAGGTCGTCTGCTCTGTGCATTTACGTCGAGACTGCTTCCTGAAGATGCCGTCGAGCACATCGGCTGTCTGACACTTTACACGGATGGAGTCGGCGGTGAGACCTGTTATCTTCAGCGGATGCCGTCTGAGGATGAAGGAGAAAAAAAGGAGCAACACACGGAGGATGGTGCAGAGGCGAAACCGGCAAAGTGGGAGATTGGCATTGACTTTAATGACGCGATGACGGAAAACGGAAGATTTCGCGATCAGACGGAGACGGCAAAGATGATTGTCCGTCTATACGGTCAGATTCTGGAACAGGAAGATCCGGCGCGGTATCGGGATGGATTTGAGGCGGAGACTGCCGATGGCATTTCGGAAGATCCAAATCAGGGACTTCGAATTGGGGAAGCACCGGGAGATTTCACGGAGGAACTGCCACCACCACCGAATTTTGAGGACAGCTTCTGGATGTATGTGCTCACGGACTGGCAGAGGCAAGAGCAGTCCGTGGAAGCCGAGGGCGGACCGGCGAGGGAGGTTCCCCAGACGGATCTCTGGGAAAAACGGATTCGCTATTTTGATCGTTTCCCGGAGCTTGTTTCCTACCGCTGGCATGTGCGTATGGCGTTGAAACTTGACGTCGCAGAAGACTCGGATGGGGAGGAATAAGAGGAATAACTAAAAAAATAGATAGATGAGTAATAGATAGATCTGGTAGACAGGATGCAGGATTGGCGGGATCGGGAGATTCGATCAGAAGGGAGAAGCGCAATGTTAGAAAAGATTGATCTGTGCAAAAGTGTGGACAAAGCAGTTTATCGCAGGGAGCATGAGGAGTATCAGGAACGTCTCGGGGCGCTTCAGCGCAGTCTCAAGACAGCGGGAATCCCAGTCATTATCTTGTTTGAGGGTCTCGGTTCGGCGGGAAAGGGTGTGCAGATCAACCGTCTGATTCAGGCGCTCGACCCGAGAGGGTTTGATGTGTATGCGAGCAGCCGCCCGACGGAGGAGGAGGCGATGCGTCCGTTTCTGTGGCGTTTCTGGACGAGAACACCGGAGAAGGGGCGAATCGCAGTTTTTGACCGAAGCTGGTATCGCCGGGTTCAGATCGATCGTTTTGACGGCATTACGAAAAAAAGCGAACTGCCGGAGGCATACCGCGACATTTGTTCCTTTGAAAAACAGCTGACCGATGATGGAACGGTGATTATCAAACTCTTTCTTCTGATCTCGCAGAAGGAACAGAAACACCGGTTTAAGCGATTGGAGGATTCCTCAGAGACTGCATGGCGCGTGACGGAGGGAGACTGGCGCAGAAACCGCGAGTACGATCAGTATCTGAGAATCAATGAGGAGATGATCGAGAAGACGGATACCGGGTATGCGCCGTGGAATATCATCGAGGCGACAGACAAGAATTATGCGACACTCAAGATCATTCGCTGTGTGACGGAAAAACTTGAGCAGGCGCTTGCGACGTACCGCGCGAACCAGACGAAGGCAGAGGCAGACAAAAATGCAGGTCAGAATGCAGATCAAACCGCAGAGAAAAATGTGGGTCAAGATGCAGGTAAGACCAAGACCGAGCTGACTTCGACTACAGGTGAGCTGACTTCGATCGAGCCGAAGACGGACTGGGGCTATGAGAATGGCATCCTCTCAGGCGTGGATCTGACAAGGACGATGGATCGCGACACTTACAAACAAAAGATCGATCAGCTTCAAAAGCGCCTGGAGATTTTGCACAGTGAGATTTACCGGCTGAGAATTCCGGTTGTTTTGGGATTTGAGGGCTGGGATGCCGGAGGAAAGGGCGGTGCGATTCGCCGTCTCACAAGCCACCTTGACCCGCGCGGGTATCAGGTGTGCCCGACCTCTGCTCCAAGTGATACGGAAAAGCGTCATCATTATCTGTGGCGTTTCTGGAACAGGATGCCGAAGGAGGGACATATCGCGGTCTTTGACCGAACCTGGTACGGCAGAGTCATGGTGGAGCGGATTGAGGGATTTTGTACGGAGGAAGAATGGCGCAGAGCTTATCAGGAGATCAACGAGATGGAGGCGCACCTTGTCAGCTCTGGCGCAGTTGTGCTCAAATTCTGGCTTCATATCGATAAGGATGAGCAGGAACGCCGTTTTCGTGAGCGGATGGAGAATCCGGAGAAACAGTGGAAGATCACCGATGAGGACTGGAGAAACCGCGAAAAGTGGGATCAGTATGAGCTTGCAGTCAATGAGATGCTTGTGCGCACGTCGACAACGTATGCGCCGTGGATTGTCGTCGAGGGAAACTGTAAGTACTATGCGCGCGTGAAAGTGCTTGAAACCGTTGTGGAGGCACTTGAGAAAAAGATTCAGGAAAAGACTCAGAGCAGAAACGCAAAAAAGTAACAGATGTTAAAGAAACAGATAAAAGAAATAGATAAAGGCGATAGATAAAAGAAATAGTATCAAAACACCAAACAAAATACAAAAAGCAGGAAGACAGAAAAGATGGAGGAAAAACGATGAGCCGTGTGGCAGTAATCGGAGGCGGTGCGGCCGGAATGATGGCAGCGATTGCTTCGGCAGAGGCCGGGCATGAGGTGAGCCTGTACGAGAAAAATGAAAAACTGGGAAAAAAGCTGTTTATCACAGGAAAGGGACGCTGTAACGTCACGAATGCCTGTGCGACGGAGGAACTGTTTGACCACGTTGTCACGAATCCAAAGTTTCTTTACAGCAGTTTTTATGGATTGACGAATTATGATGTCATGGACAAGGTGGAACAGTGGGGCTGTCCGCTCAAGACGGAGAGAGGAGAGCGCGTTTTTCCGGTTTCGGATAAGTCCTCCGATGTGATCCGGGCGTTCAGCTCTCGCCTGCGCGAGGTGGGTGTGGACGTTCACCTCTACTCAGAGGTTGAGGGGATTGAGACAAAAGACGACCGTGTGAGTGGAATTCGTCTGAGAAAAGAGAAAAAGACGATTCCGGCAGATGCGGTGATCGTGGCAACCGGTGGAATGTCGTACCAGACGACGGGATCGACCGGAGACGGATATGAGTTTGCAAAGAAGGTGGGTCATAAGGTGACGGAGCTTTCACCGGCGCTTGTGCCGTTTGTCGTGAAAGAACAGCAGACTGTCAAACAGCTTCAGGGACTTTCTCTCAAAAATGTGAATGTCTCAATTCAAAAAGGGGAAAAATCCATCTATGAGGAATTCGGCGAGATGCTGTTTACGCATTTTGGAGTCAGCGGTCCGGTGCTTCTCTCCGCGAGCAGTTACGTCGCAAAGACACTGAAGAAAATGCCACTTACGCTCTCAATCGACTTGAAGCCTGCGCTCTCGAGAGAACAGCTCGATGCGAGAATCCTGCGCGACTTTGATGAGATCAAGAACAAGCAGTTCAAGAATGCGCTTGTGCACCTTTTGCCGGGCAAGCTCGTTCCGGTGATTGTGGAACGCAGCGGGATCTCTCCGGAGAAACAGGTCAATGAGATCACGCGCGTGGAGCGCGAGCAGATTGTTGAGGCGATGAAAAATTTCCGCCTGACGCTGACCGGACTGCGCGATTTCAAGGAGGCGATCATCACGCAGGGCGGTGTCAGTGTCAAGGAGATCAATCCGTCGACGATGGAGTCTAAGCTGGTTGGTGGACTTTATTTTGTCGGGGAGGTCTTAGATCTCGATGCCGTCACAGGTGGATTCAACTTGCAGATTGCCTGGTCGACCGGACATCTCGCAGGCATCTCGATTGAATAGAGAAGATATTGCAGAGGAAATCTCATAGAGAAAATTCCGTAGAGGAGATTCCATAAAGAAGATTCGGTAGAGAGGATTCTGCAAAGGAGAGCGAGGAAAAACTGGCGGTAAAGAATCAAGAACCGACAGGAGAAGACATACAGAGAAAAACAAAGAGGGAAAGGAAGATAGAAGAAAATGGAACATACAAAGGCATTTAACATTGCGATTGACGGACCGGCAGGTGCGGGAAAGAGCACGATCGCGCGTCTGACCGCGGGAAAGCTGGGATTTGTCTATGTTGATACCGGAGCGATGTACCGTGCAATTGCGCTGTATATGCTCAGAAACGGAGTTCCGGCGACGGACAAGGAGGCAGTGGCGAGCGCAGTCAGGGATGTTACAATCACGATCCGCTATGAGGAGGACTCTCAGCGCGTCCTTTTAAACGGTGAGGATGTGTCCGGTTTGATCCGCACGGAGGAGGTTGGAAATACTGCTTCTTTAGTCAGCGCGGTTCCGGCAGTGCGCGAGCATCTCTTAAAGCTCCAGCGTGAGCTTGCAGGCTCCACGGATGTAATTATGGACGGCAGAGACATCGGAACCTGCATTCTTCCGAATGCGGATGTGAAGATTTTCCTGAGCGCAAGCTCGGCAGTGCGCGCAAAACGCCGTTACAAGGAGCTGACCGAGAAGGGAGAGACATGTAATCTCGAGAAAATTGAGCAGGATATCATCAAGCGTGATGAGCAGGACGCGAACCGCCCGATCGCTCCGTTAAAGAGGGCGGAGGATGCTGTCCTGATCGACAGCTCGGAGATGACGATTGCCGAGGTGGTAGGTGCAATTTTCGCAGAAGCAGAAAAGAAGGGACTGAAACTGCCGGAAGGAGCGCTTGAAAAATGAATCTGACAGTGGCAAAAACGGCTGGCTTCTGTTTCGGAGTCAAGCGCGCGGTGGACCGGGTATACGAGCAGATTGAGACGGCGGATAAGCAGGTCTATACGTTTGGCCCGATCATTCACAATGAGATGGTCGTCGAGGATCTCGCAAAACACGGCGTAAAGGTCATCGACTCGGAGGAGGAGCTTCGCAGACTTGAGGATGGTGTGGTTGTGATCCGCTCGCACGGAGTCGGAAAACGGATCTACGACATCCTGAACGAGAGAAACGTCACGATCGTGGATGCGACCTGCCCGTTTGTGAAAAAGATCCATCTGATCGTCCAGAAGCAGAATGCCGAGGGACGCCGTGTTCTGATTATCGGAAATCCGACTCATCCGGAGGTCGAGGGCATCCGTGGATGGGGTGCCGAGGACACTCTGGTCGCAGAAAATGCGGAGGAACTTGAAAATCTGCCCTTAAAAACGGGCGAAAAACTGTGTGTTGTAGCCCAGACGACATTTAATTACAATAAATTTCAAGATTTAGTTGAAAAATTGACAAAAAAGGGTTATGATATACTTGTTTTAAATACGATTTGCAATGCAACACAGGAAAGACAAGTGGAAGCTAGACGTATTGCTTCTGAAGTGGATGCTATGATTGTCATAGGCGGCAGGCATAGTTCCAACACACAGAAACTCTACGAGATATGCCAAAAGGAATGTAAGAATACTTACTTTATCCAGTCACTCGGCGATTTCAATCCTGAATGTGTGAATTCTGTGCGCAGCGTAGGTATTACAGCGGGGGCATCCACCCCGAATCAAATTATTGAGGAGGTTCATACTAATGTCAGAATTAAGTTTTGAACAAATGTTGGAGGAATCATTAAAGACAATACGTACGGGAGAGATCGTCACTGGTAAAGTCATTGATGTGAAAGAGGACGAGATCGTCCTGAACATCGGATACAAGTCTGATGGTATCATCCCGAGAAGTGAGTACACCAACGAAGCAAACGTAGATCTCAGAACCCAGGTTCAGGTTGGCGACGAGATGGAAGCAAAAGTTGTTAAGGTAAACGATGGCGAGGGCCAGGTTGCACTGTCTTACAAGAGACTGGCTGCAGACAAGGGCAACAAGAGACTGGAAGAGGCTTTCGAAAACCACGAGGTTCTTACCGCAAAGGTTGCACAGGTACTGGACGGCGGCTTAAGCGTTGTTGTTGATGAGGCTAGAGTCTTCATCCCGGCAAGCCTGGTATCTGACACTTATGAGAAAGATTTAACCAAATATGCAGGTCAGGATATCGAATTTGTTATCACTGAGTTCAACCCGAAGAGAAGAAGAGTCATCGGCGACAGAAAGCAGCTTATGGTTGCTAAGAAGGCTGAGCTTCAGAAAGAGCTCTTCGAGCGCATCCATGCAGGTGACACCGTAGAGGGTACTGTTAAGAACGTTACCGATTTCGGTGCATTCGTAGACCTGGGCGGCGCTGACGGCCTGCTTCATATTTCCGAGATGTCCTGGGGTCGTGTTGAGAATCCGAAGAAGGTATTCAAGACCGGCGATCATGTAAAGGCTCTCATCAAAGATATCAACGGTGAGAAGATCGCTCTGAGCTTAAAGTTCCCGGAGCAGAATCCGTGGGCTGACGCAGCTGAGAAGTACGCTGTAGGCAACGTAGTAACCGGTCGTGTTGCTCGTATGACTGACTTTGGCGCATTCGTTGAGTTAGAGCCAGGCGTAGATGCACTGCTTCATGTATCCCAGATCTCCAGAGAGCACATCGAGAAACCAGCTGATGTATTAA
>NZ_CFAHBC010000047.1:0-12065 GCF_983179755.1 Brotaphodocola sp.
ATGTTCATCATGATGAAACGGGATGCATTCCATACCTTGTTTGCAAAGTTACGGCTGTTCTCTACACGTTCCCAGTAGAAACGCATGTCGTTGCCCGGTGCATTTCCGGTGATCAGCGTCATACGCAGAGCATCTGCGCCGTACTTGTCGATAACCTCAAGCGGATCAATTCCGTTTCCGAGGGACTTACTCATCTTGCGTCCCTGAGAGTCGCGGACAAGTCCATGGATCAGAACCGTGTTGAACGGGCACTTGCCGGTCTGCTCGATTCCGGAGAATACCATACGGATTACCCAGAAGAAGATGATGTCGTAACCGGTTACAAGCACATCGGTCGGATAGAAGTAGTCAAGCTCCTTCGTCTTGTCCGGCCAGCCGAGCGTGGAGAACGGCCACAGTGCAGACGAGAACCAGGTATCGAGCGTATCCTCATCCTGCTTGAAATGCGTGCATCCGCACTTCGGGCACTTCTCTGGCATCTCTTTTGCAACCACGATCTCACCACAGTCGTCGCAGTAGTAAGCCGGAATCCGGTGCCCCCACCACAGCTGTCTCGAGATACACCAGTCACGGATTCCCTCAAGCCAGTGCATGTAAGTCTTTCCAAAGCTCTCCGGAACGAACTTAAGCTCTCCGCTCTTTAATGCCTCGATTGCCGGCTTTGCCATCTCCTCCATGCGTACAAACCACTGCTGTTTTACCATCGGCTCTACGGTCGTCTTACAACGATCATGGATACCAACGTTGTGAGAATGCGGAACAACCTTCACGAGAAGACCAAGCTCCTTCAGATCCTCAACCATTGCCTTTCTTGCCTCGTAGCGATCCATGCCATCGTACTTGCTTCCCGGGCAGTTGATCGTTGCATCGTCATGCATGATACAGATCTCCGGCAGGTTGTGGCGACGACCAACCTCGAAATCGTTCGGGTCATGTGCCGGGGTGATCTTTACGCATCCGGTACCGAACTCCTTGTCTACATAGGCGTCAGCGACAACCGGAATCTCACGGTCGGTCAGCGGAAGTTTGAGCATCTTGCCGACAAGATCCTTGTAGCGATCATCATCCGGATTTACTGCAACTGCGGTATCGCCGAGCAGAGTCTCCGGACGGGTTGTTGCGATCTCAACAAATCTGTCTTCCTCGCCAACGATCGGGTAGTTGATGTGCCAGAAAAAGCCGTTCTGTTCCTCATGCTCAACCTCTGCGTCAGAGATCGAAGTCTGGCATACCGGACACCAGTTGATGATTCTCGAACCCTTGTAGATATATCCTTTTTCGTGAAGTTTGATGAAAACTTCCTGAACCGCCTTGGAACAGCCCTCATCCATCGTGAAACGTTCGCGGTCCCAGTCAGCGGAAGAGCCGAGCTTGTGGAGCTGGTTGATGATGCGGGTGCCGTATACCTTCTTCCAGTCCCAGCATGCCTCAAGGAACTTGTCACGTCCGAGATCGTGCTTGTCAACGCCTTCGCTCTTTAACTTATCGATAACCTTAACCTCGGTCGCGATTGCTGCGTGGTCGGTTCCCGGCTGCCACAGAGCCTCATAGCCCTGCATTCTCTTGTAACGGATCAGAATGTCCTGCATCGTGTTGTCAAGTGCATGACCCATATGAAGCTGTCCGGTAATGTTTGGCGGAGGCATAACAATCGTAAACGGCTTCTTGCCCTCTCTCTTTCCGCGCTCTGCATCTGCGTGGAAGTACTTGTTGTCCAGCCATTTCTGGTACAGTTTCTCCTCAATCGCAGAAGGATTGTAAGTCTTTTCCAGTTCTTTCATGTTTTTTCCTTTCTCTGTGAGCTACAAGAACTCTTATATGATTTAGTTGAATCTGTGTAACTGTTCCGTACAGTACTTCACAGTTACGAATCTGTTTGGTTTCAAGGGCGAATAGAATAAAAAACGCCCCTTATGCAAAAAGAAATCCTCTCTGCACAAAGGGCGAAATCCATCTCTTTAGAAATTCCGCGGTACCACCTTGATTTGTCACTTGAATTTCCTTAACGCGGACCAGACGGGAAATCTTACAGACACGTTTCTCCTCTCATCGTCTTCTTGGCGATCAATCGTCGTCTCAATGACTTTGAGAGATCTTAAGAAATCTCTCAGACTTCCGGCTCCGAAGCTACCTTCATGCGCGCTCTCCGGGATCATCTTTCAGCCGATGGATCATCCTCTCTGGCGGATGCCTGCGCCCTACTCCTCTTCTTCACTGCCTTTTCATATGGTACTTATGATAGTATTTTCACGCAAATTTGTCAAGAAGCAAATTCGTTATGGTTCACGCACCCTGCAAACAGCAACGGATTTTACCACAAATGCAAGTCCCATGACTACCAGCACGGCTCCAGCAAGAACAACTATACTTTTCCAGGTAAATGTAGATATTTTCCACTCCTGAACTCCAACCTCGTCTCTTACGGTCAGCTCATATTGTTTTGAAAAGCGCCCTTCTCGCTCAAGATAATATGTTCCAGTCGAAAGTTCCGTGAACATTCGACCATTTCCATCCTCACTCCAGGCATCAATCAAATGCTTATCTGCATCATAGAGTGAAAAACGAACACCAGAACTTCCTTTTCTTGATATGGCATCCACTGCCTGTATAGTCACCCGGATCATCCGGTTTGTCAGTGAAAAATCCACCTGCGCGTCACCGTCAATTCTTCCCCATTCATCAACCGTCAACTCATACTCCACTGGATCTAAATGGTAATCATCAGAAGCCTTAATCTGCCGAATGCGGTATGTTGTATTTTTTTCAAGATCTGTGAGTACTGCACTTCCGTTTTCATCTGTCTTTACTACCTTCACCATTTTCGCAGAATTCACAGTATTGGTATTTGATGTCGAACCGTTTGAATCAGTCACAATCTCAAATTTTGCCCCCTCAATCGTCATCTGAGGATAACGCTCATCTACAAGCTTCAGGCTGATTTTTGTCTTCTCCATCTCAATCTCGTGAACTTCCGACTTCTGCTCATCTTTCTTTTCCATCACAATCTCTGGTTTCTTCTCGATTCCAGCATAGTATTGCGGAATCTCTTTCTCATAAAGACTGTACGTTCCCAGATAAAGCTTCTCACTCTCTCCGTATCCAGTTTCATCGCAGATAATCTCCCCGACACGCTCACCTTTTCGGTAACGAATTGTCCCGTCCATAGTCTGAACGTCTTTCTCCGCAAGCACTACAAAATGACCTCCGCCCACAGACTTGCCACTCTCATGATCACAAATCTGTACACAGATCCGGTCCTTTGACGGGGAAAGGGGAATGTTTACAAGATACGGTTCTGTCCAATCAGAAGGAGTCCTGACACGAAATTTCTTATCCTCTGAACGCTCATATCCCTCCGGCGCCGTCTTTTCATGAAACTTATAATCTCCCTGAAAAATTTTTTCCGGAAGATAGAAATTTCCCTTGTCTGTTGTCACAAATTCGCGATAGGAAACCTTATCCGGATAATAGGCATTCAGAATTTGGCGAGTTCCATCGTCCTTGTACAATTCAAACACTGCGCCCTCTAGTGGAATCCCTTTTCCTGTCTCCGCATCAACAATCTGAGCAAGCACTGCGGATTTTCTCTTATCATCCACTCCACCAATCTCAATCTCCTGGTTTTCTCCAGTCACCGCCTGCGTTGTCATCGTCCGTTTTTCTGCTGCTTCCGCATTCTGTTCTTCTACCTGATCTTCTCCTCCAATCGTCTCACGAACTCGATCCTGGTTCCCGTGATTGATTTGATTTTCTTCGTATTTTCGACCTACAATCGTTTCTTTTTTATGATAATTGGTATAATCATTCAGAAGATAGAGTCCCAAAAGAGCTGCTAAAAAAATCAAGAGAAAGATTAACGTCCCTGTCACATTCAGCGCTGACTTCCAAAGATTAATTTTCTCTTCGTCTTCTCTTCCCGGCTTTTTCATGCATCATGTCCCACCTTCGTCTGCTTGTGAACCACCCATTGTCTAAAGCCAATGAGCTTCCTGTTTCATAGACCTCGTGACCTACTATCTCCACAGGCGTTAATTCGGGCAGTCCTTGCCCTATGATATGTTTTTTTTGTTCAAATCTATATCCACTTGTCCTCTTTCTTTCTAAAATACACAGAGGAAATCGGTTACAGTGTACCATCTCTATCTTTTAAAAGCAAGTTTTCTTGAAAATACAATACACGCACTACTGTTCATGTATTGTACAAACCACAACAGATTTTTCCGATGCTTCGCATTACAAATCAGCAAATTCCCCGCCATTATATCTATTATATGAAATTTTATTCCACATTTTCTGACAAGATTCGGACAGTTGCGACTTTTCTTTCTGCGTGATATAATGAGATTTCCTATAAAGATTTTTATTTTCAAATTCTTGTTGTCTATCTTATTGGGAATGATTATCATTTTTTGAATTTCGATTTCCAGAATGATTTGCAAACTTTTTTTATAGAAGATTCGGAGGGAGAACGCATGGAATTACTACAATTAAAATACTTTCTCGCAGCCGCGGAATATCAGCACATCACAAAGGCTGCCGAACATCTTCAGATCGCACAGCCTGCACTCTCTCAGGCGATTCACCGTCTTGAGAGCGAGCTCGGGGTTCCACTCTTTGAGCGAAAGAACCGCAGTATCGAGCTCAATGACTCTGGAAGATTCTTTCAACAGCGTCTGCTTCCTCTGATCAATGATCTCGACCGCACAATCGAGGAACTTCAGTGTGGAAAAGAGCTGGCGACGCACACGATCCGTCTGCGCCTGCTCTCTGCCTCTGCACTAATCACCAATCGGATCATTGCATTTCGCGCACTTCGCCCGGATGTCAATTTCCAGCTCTACCAATCGTATCAGATGACCGATCCACATGCAAACTCAGACTATGATCTTTGCGTGACTGCAAGACGGTCAGACTTTGCCTCCGCCGACCGCAACCACGCGACCGTCATGCTTGAGGAAGACCTCTATCTCGCGGTTCCCTCTGCCTCTCCTTATGGAGAGCAACCATCGATTCGCCTTGCCGATACCAGACATGCGGGATACATCTGTCTTGCAGGCTCCCGCCCGATCCGCCAGATCACAAACAGCTATTTTCTGGAACTTGGCTTCTCCCCGCGGATTATATTTGAGAGCGATACGACCGAGACTGTCCGCAACCTGATTGCCGCCGGCATGGGAATCGGTTTCTGGCCACAGTACTCATGGGGTCCGCTCCCCGCACAGTGGGAATCGCAAACAGCAGATTCTCCGGTGCGCCTTCTGCCAATCTCCGACTTAAAATGTCGCAGGCAGATCGTCCTGATGCGCTCCGAACAGGGGAAGAGCAAACCGGTCGTGCAGGAATTCTGCGATTTCCTCGTCAATAATTTGGAGTGGATGTGAGGGTCTTCGACGATCTTTCTCGCCCGGAGCCCCGATACATTTATATAAATTCCTATGGCAAGAGCTTCCCCTCCGTATGACAAAACCACGGTATGAGAAGCTCTTATTATTATAATCCTTTTTCATGATAGGCGGAGCCGTGAAGTCTTGAGAGTGCACGCGCCATTGCCGCCTGCGTCATATAGTATTCTCGAATACTCTGTTTCTGGCGGAGCTGTTCTTTTGCTCGCTCGAGTGCCAGTTTTGCTCTCGCCTCATCGATGTCCTCCGGACGCTCTGCCGAGTCCACAACTGCCATCACTCGGTTATTTGCGACCTGAACAATCCCGATTCCGACAATGACTCTGCGATCCGTCTCCTCACCCGGAACACGAAAACGCATCTCGCCCTCCTGCGTCGCAAGGATCATCGCCTCCCGGTGAGGCAGAATTCCAAGTTCGCCATCGTGAGCCGGAACAACCAGTGTCTCACAACTTCCATTGTAAAAGACATGGTCGCTGGCAATGATTTTCAACCAAAATGTTGCCATTTTTCTGCTCCTTTACCCCACTCAATCCTTATTCTGCTCCATCGCCTTTGCCTTCTCGACAACCTCATCAATCGTTCCGACATTGAAGAATGCACCCTCCGGATAAGCATCCATCTCACCATCGATGATTGCCTTAAAACCGCGAACCGTCTCTTTGACCGGAACGTATTTTCCCGGAACGCCGGTAAAGTTCTCTGCGACGTGGAACGGCTGTGAGAGGAATCTCTGAATCTTTCTTGCACGGCTGACCGTCAGCTTATCTTCCTCAGAGAGCTCCTCCATACCAAGGATTGCGATGATATCCTGCAACTCCTTGTACTTCTGAAGCATCTGCTGTACCTTGTTTGCGACCTCGTAGTGCTCTTTTCCTACGACATCCTCCTCAAGGATTCTCGAGGTGGACTCAAGCGGATCAACTGCCGGATAAATACCCTGCTCTACGATCTTTCTCGAGAGAACCGTCGTCGCATCCAGATGAGCAAACGTCGTCGCCGGTGCCGGGTCTGTCAGGTCATCTGCCGGCACATAGACTGCCTGAACCGAGGTGACAGAACCGTTCTTCGTCGAAGCGATTCTCTCCTGAAGCTGACCGACATCAGTTGCCAGAGTCGGCTGATAACCAACTGCCGACGGCATTCTTCCAAGCAGGGAGGAAACCTCCGATCCTGCCTGTACGAAACGGAAGATGTTATCGATGAAGAGAAGCACGTTCTGATGCTGAACATCACGGAAATACTCTGCCATCGTAAGTCCCGTCTCAGCGACACGCATACGAGCGCCCGGCGGTTCGTTCATCTGACCAAATACCAGGGCGGTCTTCTCGAGAACACCTGACTCACCCATCTCGGTCCAGAGGTCATTTCCCTCTCTCGAACGCTCTCCAACTCCGGTGAAAATCGAATATCCGCCATGCTGAGTCGCAATGTTCGTGATCAGCTCCTGAATCAGAACGGTTTTTCCAACTCCGGCACCGCCGAACAGTCCAATCTTTCCGCCTTTTGCATACGGGGCAAGCAGATCGATAACCTTGATTCCGGTCTCAAGCATCTCGACAACCGGACTCTGATCCTCAAAGCTCGGCGGATCACGGTGAATGACCCATTTCGTTTCATCATCAAGGCTCTCGCCTCCGTCAATCGGCTCACCGAGCACATTAAAAAGACGACCAAGCGTCTTCTCACCGACCGGAACGGAAATGCCAGATCCGGTCGCCTCAACTTCCATATCCTTGCAGAGGCCCTCGCTGGATGCCAACATAATACAGCGGGCAATATCTCCACCGATCAGCTGTGCGACTTCCATCACGCATCGTCTGCCATTATTATTCACAACCAGGGCATCCTGAATGTGTGGAAGTTTGCCGTCGTCAAACTCCACATCCACAACAGGTCCCATGACCTGAATGATCTTTCCCTTGTTCATATCTGTCTCCTTTGTTGCCATTCGCACGTTACATACACATTGTGCCAACAGAAACTCTTCTTTCGCTTTAGCTAGCGTCTCTTCTTCCGCTGTGCCTTTGCACCACCGACAACTTCCGTAATCTCCTGTGTGATCGCCGCCTGACGCACACGGTTGTAGGCGATCGACAGCTCTGCGAGCAGTTTGTTCGCATTGTCGCTTGCGGACTGCATCGCCATCATTCGCGCATTCTGCTCACTGCAAAATGACTCTACAAGCGCACCGAAAATGAATCCCGTCACATAGTTCGGAACGACATGATCCAGAACTGCCGAAGGACTCGGAATCATCTGAATCTCCTCGTGGTAGGTGTCTGCCGGGATCGTAGCCGTGTTAAACTCCTCCCTCGTCAGTGGAAGAAGCTGTTCCATCTGGGCCTCCATCTTCATGCTGTTGATCATCTGCGTGTAGAGAATATCGACCTCGTCAAGTCGGTGCTCCATATAGTCCTCAATGATCGCGGAGGAAATCAGTCTCGCACGGTTCATCGTCGGATTCTGCACGGTGTAATGAAACTGCTCTTCCACCGGAATCTGGCGGGAAGCAAAATACTGCCGACCGAGTTCTCCAACCACATAGAGGCGGTGATTCGGATGTTCGCTCATCCACTGCTCTGCCATTTTTAAAACATTGTGGTTGTAAGCACCTGCCATGCCCTTATCACCGGTAATCACAATCAGTCCGCAGATTCGATCCCCGTTTTTCTTCTCCGAACGAGGATCGAAATACGGATGGTGAAGTTCCGGAAGATGGCGCAGGATTCTGTGGATCAAACTCTGGAGCGTGTAGAAATACGGCTCCGTGTCCACAAGCAGTTTCTTACTCTTCGTCAGCTTTGTGGAAGAAATCAGATACATGGCATTTGTGATTTTCCTCGTATCCTGAACACTCTTTATTCGTTCCTGGATTTCTCTCGCGTTTGCCATACTGCCTCCTTAAACTGCTTTGCAAGTTCCACAATCCGTCCGGAAAGCTCATCGCTGAGGACCTTCGTCTCCTCCAGCTCTTTTCCGATCTCCGGGTGTTTCTCGTCAAACCAGGCAAGCAACTGCATCTGAAATTCCTTAATCTGAGAAATCTCCACACTCAGCATCACCCGATGCGTTGCTGTGCAAAGCGTGATCACCTGCTCATGCATCGCAAGCGGTCTTCCAAGAGGCTGTTTGAGCAGTTCCATCAAACGCTTTCCGTATGCAAGCTGTTCCTTCGTCGCATCATCCAGATCGGAGCTGAACTGTGTGAAGACTTCCATCTCACGGTACTGTGCCAGATCGATACGGATGCTTCCGCTCGCCTTCTTCATTGCCTTTGTCTGAGCGGCTCCGCCGACACGGGAAACCGAAAGACCGACGTTGACTGCCGGACGCTGACCGGAGAAGAACAGAGAGCTCTCAAGGAAAATCTGACCATCTGTGATCGAGATCACGTTTGTCGGAATATATGCAGATACATCACCCGCCTGTGTCTCAATGATCGGCAGTGCGGTGATCGATCCCCCGCCAAGCGCATCGTTCAAACGGCTTGAACGCTCAAGCAGACGGGAATGCAGGTAAAAGACATCGCCCGGATATGCCTCACGTCCCGGAGAACGCTCCAAAAGCAGAGACAGTGCACGGTAAGCAACTGCATGCTTTGACAGATCATCGTAAACGATCAGAACATCCTTGCCCTGACGCATGAAGAACTCAGCCATTGCGGTTCCTGCATACGGGGCGATGTACTGCATCGGTGCCGGATCGCTCGCCGTTGATGCCATGACGATCGTGTAATCCATCGCGTCATTCTTCTTCAGCGTGTTGACCAGTTTTGCAACCGTCGAAGCCTTCTGTCCGATTGCGACATAGATACAGATCACATTTTTTCCCTTCTGGTTCAGAATCGTATCCATTGCAATCGAGGTCTTTCCGGTCTGACGATCTCCGATGATCAACTCACGCTGTCCGCGTCCGATTGGGAACATCGAGTCGATCGCGAGAATACCGGTCTCCATCGGAACTCCGACGGACTTTCTTTCCACGATTCCCGGGGCTTCCTCCTCGACCGGAAGATAAGCCTCCTCCTTCGCCGGTCCCATACCGTCAATCGGCTCACCGAGCGCATTCACAACACGACCGAGAAATTCTTTTCCAATCGGGACACCGGCACGCTTCTTTGTCCGCGTCACCTTTGTGCCCTCGACGATCTCCGTATCCTTTCCAAAAAGGATGCAGCCAATCTCATTTTTCCGGATATCCTGAACCATTCCGCGGACTCCGTTTTCAAATATGACAATCTCTCCATACATGGCGTGATCAATGCCGTAGACGATCGCAATGCCGTCGCCGACCCAGATGACGGAGCCGGTCTCCGAAACCAGCCCTGCATGCTCGTCGTAATCTTCAATCTCACCTTTGATGATGGAGATGATTTCCTGAGAACTGATTGTACTCATATCACCAAAACTCCTATCCCGCCACAGCCTGACTCAATTTCTTTAATTTTCCGAGAAGGCTGTAATCGTATTCCACATCTCCGGTCTTCAGGACAAATCCGCCCATCAGCTCCGGGTGAGAAGCCAGACTCAACTGGACTTCCCTCTTTCCATAAGTTTTTTTCAGAAACTGCCGAATGCCTTCCAGTTGCACCTCATCCGGCTCCGTCACATACCAAAGTTCTGCACTCATTACTCCGTCTGCAACTCTTTCACATCTCTCGCAGATATCCATAATCTGTGAAAACTCTGCGATTGCACCGGCATCACAGGCTTTTTTCAGAAATTTGATCATCACACTGGAAAACTCCGGTGTTTTCCAAATTTCCTCTATGATGGCATGTTTCTTTTCTCTCCGGTAAACCGGACTTTGAAGCACCCGAACAAGCTCCGGATTTCGCTCCAGAATCTCGCCGGTCTTTTTTACCATTTCCTGCGGAACTTTAAGCTCATAGAGCACGGTTCCGTATAATCTTGCCTCTTCAGTCATGCTTCTCACCTGATTGACTTAAAAATGCATCGTAACAGTTTCGATCATTCTGCGGACCGCTCTGCTCTGCAAGCAATTTTGCCGTAGCCACCATTGCCAGATCGGCAACGGAAGCCCGCAGGTCGGAGAGCGTTTTTTCCCGCTCCAGCGCAATCGTTCTGTCTGCCTCTTCCATCTTCTTTGTGGCATCGGTCTTTGCCTGTGCGAGAATCCGGTTATACTCCTCGGTTCCTCTCGCCTTTGCCGTTTCCACAATCCTGTCTGCTTCCGCGTCAGCGTTCTGAATCGAAGCCTCGTACTCACGCTTCATTTTCTCAGCTTCCTGCTTCGATCTTGTAGCATCATCGAGATCTCTCTCAACCATCTGCTTTCTCTCTTCCAGGATCGCCTGCATTGGCTTTACAAGGAAATGTCTCATGAAGAAGTAAAGGACTAACAGATTGATGACTGTAAAGGCAATGTTCCAGAAATTGATGTTTAACATTGCGTCTGCCTTTCTTATTCTAACTTTCTTGCTCTGAAAATCGTTGTCTTGCTCTCTTTATTATTTTAAGAACAGAATGATCAGAAGACCGATTACGAAACCGTAAATAGCGGTTGCCTCTGCCAGAGCACATCCAAGAAGAAGTGCCTTTGTGATCTTTCCATCTGCCTCAGGCTGTCTTGCAATGGCATCTACTGCCTTGGAAGTTGCCATTCCAATTCCAAGTCCTGCTCCAATTCCTGTGATAACTGCAACTGCTGCACCGATTGCGATTAATCCTGTCATGATTCTACTCTCCTTTTTGTTCGTATGCGCTCTCAAACGAGTACATGTTCTTGCGTGTTTCTTTTTGTTTTTACTGCCATCGCAATACTTAATCTTACTCGATGGCCTCTTTTATATATAATGATGTGAGGAATACAAAGACATAAGCCTGAATCACTCCATCAAATATATCAAAATAAAAGCTGAACGGCAGTGGTGCCACAAGCGGTACCAGGTATTTGATCAGTGCCATAACTACCACAGCACCAAGCACATTACCAAACAGTCGCATACAAAGCGACAACGGCCGGATAAACAGCTCAAGTACATTGATCGGGGCGATGATCGGGATCGGTTCTGCAAAACTCTTGATCCACCCCTTCACTCCCTTTTTCCGGATTCCTGCGACCTCCACAAGAATGATGCTCATCACGGCAAGTGAGATCGTCACATTCAAATCCTTTGTCGGTGATTTGAATCCCAGAAGTCCGATCATATTGGCAATTCCTATGTAGAGAACCACGGTAATCAGATACGGAATATAATCCGTCCCCTCTTTTCCAAGAAGCTCCTCGAAAAAATTCCAGATGAAAGTGAATCCACTTTCAAGCACCGCCTGTTTCGTTCCGATCTTTCTGACCTTCAATCCGTGAACGAGAATCAGCGTTGCAACCATCATGATTCCCATAATGATCCACGTCACTGCCACCGACTCAAGGACATCAATTCCGCCAAAAATCGGAATGGTAAATGCCACCTGACAGTTCAGTTCTTCCATCAGGGAATCAACAAGTCCATCCATAACCGCTTCCCCCTTTCCTCCTTATGTATTTTAAACACTCATCAAAGCCAAAAGCCGACCGATATTAAGTTTTGTTCGGAAGAAATTCTGTCATTCCTCTGGTGTCATCTCCACGATGTCATTCCTATGCTGTCTCTTCTTTTCTTCCAAACGCTTAATTTCCATCGGCTCTGCTTATTATAAT
>NZ_CFAHBC010000048.1:0-11573 GCF_983179755.1 Brotaphodocola sp.
TGCGTCGCAGACTTTCATCTGTTTTGCCGATTTTCTTATTATAGCTTTTAAACATGAAAAAACTGGTTTTATTATACTCTAATGCTCTGCTATATACAAGAAAAACATTACCTTTTTAATGCTAAAAAATGATGAGGCACATTAATTGCGATGCTGGAGATATCAAAACAACCGGACTTCGGATTTCAGGCACAAAAGACTCCCCCTCTAATTTCTTAGAGAGAGTTCATTTCGGGATAGTTCTTCTATACAAAAAGCGCCGAAACCACATGGATTCCGACGCTCTTTGCTCTTTATCTTTATAAATTCATCTACAAATTTATAAGCTTGAGGAGAATGAATTAAATTACATTCCCATCTGCTTTGCAACTTCCTCTGCAAAGTTCTCTTCCTTCTTCTCAAGACCCTCACCGGTCTCGAAACGAACGAACTTCTTAACACTGATCTTAGCACCGTTCTCTTTTGCAACCTGTGCAACGTACTGAGCTACGGACTGCTTGCCATCCTCTGCCTTTACGTAAACCTGATCAAGCAGGCAGATCTCTTTGAGTTCTTTGTTGATACGACCCTGGATCATACCCTGGATAACCTTCTCCGGCTTAGATGCTTCCTTCGGATCGTTCTGGATCTGAGCCATCAGGATGCTCTTCTCATGCTCGATGAAGTCAGCGCTAACCTCGTCACGGCTGGTGTACTGCGGACGCAGAGCTGCTGCCTGCATTGCAACGTTTCTAGCCATCTCACGAACTGCATCGTTTACTACGTCGGTCTCTACGTCAACCAGAACGCCGATCTTTCCGCCAGCATGGATGTAGGAAGCAACGAAACCGTTCTCCTCCTCAACCTGCTCGAAACGACGAATGTTCATGTTCTCGCCGATGATAGAGATCTGAGTGGACAGCTCTTCCTTAACGGTCAGAGACGGATCCTTCTCCCACTTCTCAGCCATGAAGTCGTCCATAGAACCAGCGGTGGTCTTCAGAGCCTGTGCTGCAACATCTGCTGCGAAGGTGCGGAACTTCTCGTTCTTAGCAACGAAGTCGGTCTCAGCGTTAACCTCAACAACAACTGCCTTCTTCTCGTCAGCGGTCAGATCGGTAACAACGATACCCTCAGCTGCGATACGGCCAGCCTTCTTAGCTGCACCAGCCAGTCCCTTTTCTCTCAGGAACTCAACTGCCTTGTCCATATCACCGTCGGTAGCTGCAAGTGCTTTCTTGCAGTCCATCATACCAGCACCGGTCATCTCTCTTAACTCTTTTACCATTCCTGCGGTAACTGCCATTGTAATCTCCTCCGTGAATTAAATTTGACGTAACGGTCCACAGAACAAAAGTCCATGAACCGTCACAAATGAACGTATATCCAAATCTCTTTATAAGATCTCAGAAATCTCCTCTGAGCTCTGAGATCTCATTCAGACACGTCTGTGAAGAGAATTAGTTCTCCTCTACAGCCTCGCCAGCCTCAGCGAACTCAACCTCAGCTGCCTCGCCCTGCTTAGCCTCGATTACAGCGTCAGCCATCTTGGAAACGATCAGCTTAACAGCTCTGATTGCATCATCGTTACCCGGGATAACGTAATCCAGCTCCTCCGGATCGCAGTTGGTATCAGCGATACCGATCAGCGGAATACCCAGAGTATGAGCCTCCTGTACACAGATTCTCTCCTTCTTCGGATCTACGATGAAGATTGCATCTGGAAGGTGCTTCATCTCCTTGATACCGCCAAGGTTCTTCTCAAGCTTCTCCCACTCTTTCTTCAGCTCGATAACTTCCTTCTTCGGCAGTACCTCAAAAGTACCGTCCTCAGACATGGTCTCGATCTCTTTCAGTCTTGCGATACGGCTCTGGATAGTCTTGAAGTTGGTCATCATACCGCCCAGCCATCTCTCGTTTACATAGAACATACCGCAACGCTCAGCCTCGGTACGGATTGCGTCCTGAGCCTGCTTCTTGGTACCAACGAACAGGATGGTGCCACCGTTTGCAGCAATATCAAATACAGCATTGTAAGCCTCGTCTACTTTGCCAACAGACTTCTGAAGATCAATGATGTAGATACCATTTCTCTCGGTGTAGATGTACGGAGCCATTTTCGGGTTCCATCTTCTTGTCTGATGTCCGAAATGAACACCAGCTTCCAGTAACTGCTTCATAGAAATAACGCTCATGTTACTACCTCCATTTAATTTGGTTTTTTTCTTCCGCCTGCCTCTTGCACTTCCTCCGGAACCCAAGCGGGCACCGCCGTCAGAATCAGCAGACGTGATTTTTGTCAACTTTTTGAGTTTATCATATCCTTTCTTATTTGACAAGAGGTTTTTTTCTATTTTTTTCAAAAATTGAATCCGGAAGGAAAACTCTTGACATCACGGCATTTCCGGCGTATACTTCGAGCAGATTTTCACTGATATATCAGATGTTTTTTACGCCGTGTGTGCACTCATCACGCACACTCATACAGAAAGGACAGATTGAACCGCCATGACAGATTTTTCTAATTTCGACCGCAAAACCCTCGCCTACGAAACACTAAAGAGACAGATTCTCACCGGCAAACTGCTTCCCGGAACTTTAATCAGTGAGAAAGCACTCGCAGAACAACTTGAAATCAGCCGTACCCCCGTCCACGAGGCCGTTCAGGAACTCGTCCGCGAAAAGCTTCTAAATGTCATGCCACGGCGCGGAACTCTCGTCTCCCCGGTCTCTCTCGAGGATATCCGCCAGCTCTATGAACTTCGCCGGATTTTAGAGCCCCAGCTTTTGATCCTCTCCCTTCCGAATTTAAACCGCACCGAACTCTTAGCCAGCCGTGACTATTATCAGCGCTGTGCCTCCACGCCCGGAATCGAAAACTCCGAGAGCGACCACGATGCCGATTTCCATCTTTTTCTCTCCGGCGGTTGCAGAAATTCCTACGCGATGAAAATTTTAAAACAGCTCATGGAACAAACGCTTCGCATCCGCAGTCTCTCAAACATCTGGGATGAATCGCGCTACCTTCATGCCTGTGAAGAGCATATCGCAATCGCAGATGCCCTGCTCGATAACAATCCTGAGGGCGCATGTCAGGCAATGAACCTGCATTTAAACAACTCGGAGGAAGGCTACCGCCGAATGCTCTCTGAGACTCGCACAAAGGAGGAAGAAGTAAAATGGCTCTGGCAATAATCACTGCAAAACAGGTGTTTCAGCTCCTACTCATGATTTTAGCAGGTGTCCTCTGCTGTAAGACCGGCATCTTCAAACCAGCGGAAAAGTCTGTGCTCTCCAATATCCTGATCTATCTCGTTGTCCCGGCAATGGTCATTCACTCCTATCTCGTCGAATTTGACCCTGCGACCTTTCACAACCTGCTCTCCGCTTTTGTACTCAGCACGCTCGCGCTTCTGATCGGACTGATCTTCGCTTTTCTCGCAACGAGAGGAATCGCAAAGGAGGATCGCGCAATCATCCGCTTCGCCTGCGGATTTTCCAATGCCGCCTACATGGGATTTCCTCTGATCCGCGCGCTGTTCGGAAGCGAAGGTCTTCTCTACGCGAGCGCGTTTGTGACCGTCTTCAACATCCTGCTGTGGACACTCGGCTACGGCATGGTGTCCGGAAAGACACAGATGAAAGAAGTCCTTCACAGCATTTTCACCTGTCCCTGCATCCTTGCCGTGATCGTCGGACTCATCCTGTATCTCGGGCGGATTCCGGTTCCGGAGCTTCTCGCAGGTCCAATCGGCACGATCGGAGATATGAACACTCCGCTCTCGATGCTGATCACCGGTGCGACGATCGCTTCAAGCGATCTCGGACGTCTGCTCAAAAATCGCAGTCTCTTTCTCACCCTCGCCCTGCGCCTCTTCTTCGTGCCCGCTGTGACACTCGCCGTCTTTGCTCTGCTCGGACTGCACGGGACGGTTCCTACGATCGTTCTTCTCCTGGAAGCCTGCCCCTGCGCGGCGATCACAACCCTGTTTGCCATTCAGTTTCACCACGACGAGGAGCTTGGTGCGGGAGCAGTCGTCTTCTCCACACTTGCAAGCATCCTGACGCTCCCGGTCTATGCTTTTGTTTTGACGGTTCTTTTATAAGGTATAACGTTTATTTTTTTAGGAGGAATAGATATGGAATTAAATAAGAAAATGAATAAGGAAAATTTGAAAACCATCCAGAGCTGGATCGATCAGTGCCCGGATGGGGGAACCGTCTCAATCCCTGCCGGAACCTGGCTGAGCGGACCCTTGCATTTAAAGAGCAATCTCACACTCTACTTGGAAGAGGGAAGCAAGATTTTATTCAGCAACCGCCCCGAAGACTATCTTCCTGTCGTCTTTACCCGCTGGGAGGGTGTTGAATGTTTCAACTATTCTCCGCTGATCTATGCAAAGGACTGTGAACACATCACGATCTCCGGTCCGGGAACCCTTGATGGAAACGGAAGCGCATGGTGGCACTGGAAGAAGCTCCAGCAGAATGCCGCTGACCGGCTGATCTGGGCGGAAAGTCGGGGAATTGCACCAAAAGACCGAATCTTTGCGACCGAAGCGGATGCCCTGCGCCCGTCCTTTATGCAGTTCATCGACTGTCATGATCTGATCCTGCGCGATTTCACGATCACAAACGGACCCCAGTGGACGATTCACCCTGTCTACTGCTCTGATGTCACTGCCCGCAATCTTACTGTTTTGACGGAGGGTCCGAACACAGACGGTTTTAACCCGGATTCCTGCGAAAATGTCCTGATCGAGGATTGCACCTTCTCCACCGGCGACGACTGCATCGCAATCAATTCCGGTCTGAATGAGGATGGCTGGCGCGTCAATCGCCCCTGCCGAAACATCGAGATCCGCAACTGCCATTTCAACGGCGGTCATGCCTCAGTTGCGATCGGAAGCGGAATGTCCGGTGGAATCGAAAATATTCATGTGCACGACTGCGAGATCACGCAGAGCGAGCGCGGAATCCGCGTCAAATCCATGCGCGGACGGGGCGGATATGTCAAAAACCTGCGTTTTGAGCGAATCACCATGAAGCAGATCGACGAGGAAGCCATTCAGATCAGCATGAATTACGGCTCAAGCACCTCCATTCCCGCTTCCGACAAGGCTCCTGTATTTGAAGATATTGCATTTTGCGACGTCACCTGCGCTCACGCCAAACGCGGAATTGAGCTGACCGGTCTCCCGGAAAGTCCTCTGCGAAATGTACACCTGACGCGCTGTGCACTTCGCGGTGATCTCCCGGATAAGCGAGAATATGTGGAATCCAAAGAAAAGGAAGTCTAAAGTCAATTATTATTAGGAAAGGTTTCAAGGAACCATAAAATCCCACCACAGAACTTTTCCGTGATGGGATTTTCCTATCTTACTTATCTTATATCGTACTTATTTTTTATTTTTTTATAATTTCATTTTCTTAGCGTTTTACCCTACTTAATTCTTTGCAACCTTGATATTCTTAAGCTCATCAAAGACTACATCGTTCAGAACTTTGATATACGTTCCCTTCATACCGGAGGAACGGGACTCAATAACGCCTGCACTCTCAAACTTGCGGAGCGCATTGACAATCACGGAACGAGTGATGCCGACACGGTCTGCAATCTTACTTGCAACAAGGATACCCTCATTTCCGTCAAGCTCCTCAAAGATGTGGGTGATTGCTTCAAGCTCCGAGAACGACAGCGTGCTGATCGCAGACTTCACGATCTGAATTTTTCTGGTCTCCTCCGCATTCTCCTCGTTGACCGAACGCATCATCTCCAGACCAACTACGGTTGTGCCATACTCGCTCAGAATAATGTCATCGATGTCATACTGCTCGTCACACTTGTAGATAAACAGAGTTCCAAGGCGCTCTCCCGCAATGTCGATCGGGGTGATAATCGCCTGATATTTCTTGACATTCTCCTCTGCAAAGCCGAGAGTTGCAAGGTTTACATTCTCCTTTGTGGACAGAATGCTGAGCAGACGCTCATTGAGCATGCGATCTACGAAACCGCCTACCTGGTCCTCAATCAGCTCCTCAATCTCATCCACACCAGGACAGAGACCTACTCCGAGCACTTTTCCCTTCCGGCTGATGACCAGAATGTTGGATGACAAAATCTCGCTGAGCACTTTGCAGATGTCGTTAAATACAACTTTGTGTGAGTTATTATTATGCAATAACTTGTTGATTTTTCTAGTTTTATCCAGAAGCTGTACGCTCATTTCAAAAAACCTCCTCAATTATCTGTATTTCTGCCACGATACCGATTTGCTGATTAAATCTTAGCACGATACACAAATAATAACAAGAGTTTTTTGAAATTTTTTCATTATTTTTCTAATTTACTTATTTTTTATAATAGTTCAATGTAATCGTTCTTTGTGCAGATTGAAAAAACGCACAAAAACAGCCACCCCGCCGAATGTTTGCGATTTCTTTTGCGAAATTGCAATCCGATTTTTCAGCAGAGTGGCTGAATATCCAAAAACTTGCTTCCTACTATCTACTACTCACGCTACTACTCACGACTTCCTACATTACTACTTACTTTTCTTCGTGCGTCTCTTCTTCACGTTTCTTCTCAACAGTCATGCGATATCCGCACTGCTCATTCGAGCAAAGAAGGTTATTTCCCTTTTCTACCATGTAGCTTCCACACTCCGGACACTTCTTGTCGGAAGGCTTCTGCCAGGACATGAAATCGCACTCCGGATTATTCTCGCATCCATAGTAGCGACGTCCCTTCTTCGTCTTCTTGACCACGACCTCTCCGCCGCACTTCGGGCACTTGACACCAATCTTCTCAAGATACGGCTTCGTGTTCCGGCAATCCGGGAAACCCGGGCAGGCGAGGAACTTGCCATGAGGACCATACTTGATGACCATGTTGCGTCCGCAGACGTCACAGATCACATCCGTCACCTCATCCGCAATCTTAACGGACTCAAGCGTCTTCTCCGCCGTCTTGACTGCCTCATCGAGATCCGGGTAGAAGTTTTCCACAATCGTCTTCCACTTTACAGTGTTGTCTGCAACCTTATCAAGCAAAAGCTCCATGTTTGCCGTGAACTGAAGATCCACAATGCTTGGGAAACACTTCTTCATGATTCCGTTTACTGCCTCGCCAAGCTCGGTCACATAGAGGTTCTTGTTCTCCTTTGTGACATAACGGCGCGCAAGAATCGTCGTGATCGTCGGTGCATAGGTGCTCGGACGACCGATTCCCTGCTCCTCCATCGCTTTTACAAGAGAGGCCTCGGTGTAGTGTGCCGGTGGCTGGGTGAAGTGCTGACTCGGCTCAAGCGCAGAGAGTGTGAGCACATCGCCCTTCTCGAGCTTTCCTGACAGAGTATTCGATGCCTCCGTGTCATCCTCCTGCACATAGACCGTCATAAATCCATCAAAGGAGAGACGGGAAGCTGACATCGTAAACAGGTAATCCCCTGCTCCGATCTTTACAGATGTCGTCTCGTAAATCGCCGGTTGCATACGGCTCGCCGTAAATCGTCTCCAGATCAGCTGATAGAGACGGAACTGATCTCTCGAGAGAGATTCCTTTGCCATCGCCGGAGTCAGCGTAATATCCGTCGGACGAATTGCCTCGTGTGCGTCCTGAATCTTTGCACTCGACTTGCGC
This sequence comes from Brotaphodocola sp., assembly GCF_983179755.1. Taxonomy (NCBI): domain Bacteria; kingdom Bacillati; phylum Bacillota; class Clostridia; order Lachnospirales; family Lachnospiraceae; genus Brotaphodocola; species Brotaphodocola sp. The sequence continues at coordinate 7,622 of NZ_CFAHBC010000048.1, forward strand.
GCCTGCTCATTCTGGAGCACATACTTCTCTCCGTAATTGCTGTTGATATACTCGCGCGCCATCGCATCCGCCTCATCCGCAATACGGGTGGAATCGGTACGCAGGTAGGTGATCAGACCGATTGTTCCGCGTCCCTGCACATCCACGCCCTCGTAAAGTTGCTGTGCCAAACGCATCGTCTTCTGTGTGGAGAAGTTGAGCACCTTGGAGGCTTCCTGCTGAAGCGTACTTGTTGTGAACGGGATCGGCGGTTTCTTTGTGCGCTCACCCTTTCGGATATCCTCCACAATAAAGCTCTTGCCCTGAAGATCTGCCACAATTCGCTCTGCCTCTTCTCTGCTGTGGATTGAGAGCTTCTCCTGCTTTGTTCCGTGGAACTTCGCTGTCATGATCTTCCTGCTTCCGCTCTGCTGAAGTTTCGCCTCAAGATTCCAGTACTCCTCCGGAATAAATGCCGAGATCTCATCCTCGCGATCACAGATCATGCGAAGTGCAACAGACTGCACGCGTCCCGCACTCAGTCCGCGCTTCACCTTCGCCCAGAGCAGAGGGCTGATCGTGTATCCAACCATACGGTCAAGAATTCTTCTCGTCTGCTGAGCATCCACAAGTCCCATGTCAATCGCACGCGGATTCTTTAAGGATGTCTTGACTGCATTCTTCGTGATCTCATTGAAACTGATTCGATATACCTTCTTGTCTTTTGCCTCATCCAACTTGAGTGCCTTTGTCAAATGCCAGGAGATTGCCTCTCCCTCACGGTCCGGGTCGGTTGCCAGATAAATCTTATCCGCCTTCTTGACTTCCTTGCGCAGTTTCGCCAGAATATCTCCCTTTCCTCGAATCGTGATGTACTTCGGCTCATAGTCATGCTCCACATCAATACCGAGCGTACTCTTTGGCAGATCCCGCACATGTCCGTTTGAAGCATCCACCACATAATTTGAACCTAAAAATTTTTTGATTGTTTTTACCTTTGCAGGCGACTCTACGATAACCAAACTGTTTGCCATAGTTCCTATCCGTTCTCCCACATATCAGACTTTTTTCCATAATAATGATTTGCAGATCGAAACACATATCCGCCCAGCTCCAGTTCCAGCAAAATCCCCATACAATCGCTGATGCCAAGACCGGTCTGTGCCACAATCTGATCCAGATGTTTCGGTTTGAAATCTAGGCAACTATACACCAATTTTTCTTTCTTTGCAAGACCATTTACATTTTTTTCATGGATTATTAACTTTTTTTGGTACTTTACTCCGAGAAATTGCAGCACATCTTCCGGCGAAGTCACCAAATGTGCGCCCTGCTGGATCAGATGGTTACACCCCTCACTCAGGTGATCGGTGACTCTTCCCGGAAGTGCAAAAATCTCCCTTCCCTGTTCCATTCCAAGATCTGCTGTGATCAGAGATCCGCTCCTTGCACGCGCCTCCACAACGACAATCGCATCCGCCATCCCACTGATAATCCGATTTCTCATCGGGAAATTCATCGCTTTCGGCGGAGTGTCGGGACCAAACTCAGAGAGAATCCCACCTGTGCGCCCCATCTCCTCATAGATCCGAAAGTTCTCCGACGGATAGCAGATGTTCACCCCACATCCAAGTACCCCAAATGTCGGCTTTCCCGCCCGGAGAGCTCCCCGGTGCGACGCTCCATCGATTCCGGAGGCGAGTCCACTGACAATCTGGACTCCATTCTCGGCAAGTGTCATCGAAAAACGCTCAGCAAGCTGTTCCCCGTATTCGGAACACCCTCGTGCTCCGACGACTGCTACGACCGGATGATTCTGGTCCGGCAATTTTCCTCTCACAAACAAGCCCATCGGATAGTCATAGATTTCCCGAAGTTTCTCTGGATATTCCTCGTCACACCAAATCACAAAGCGCATTCCTCGCTCGGAAAGTTCCTCAAATTCCGCTTTGCAGGTCTCGTAGTTTGCGCGGTGAGAAAGGATTGCCATCTGCTGGCGTTTTGAGAGAAATGGACATTCTCTTTCCAGAAATGCCTCAACTGTACTTTTTTCTTCTATATTATTAACACCTTTCTTGCTCGTGCACGCAAAGCTAAAACCACTCTCAAACATCATCTCATAAAATGCACCCAGACTTCTAAAATGTTCCTGAATCTTCCGGATCGACACGGCTCCCAAAATCACCAGTTTGCTCAGCCAGTAGAGAACCTCCCGCTCTTTCTCCGGATTCTCGTTTTTTTCTTTTCCCATGGCTTATTTCCCTCCCCAGTAAATTTCCTCAATTTCCCGGTAACTCACTGCTTCTGCAAGATGGCTCTGCAAAATTTGCTCTGACTGTTCAAGATCTGCTATTGTCCTTGCCACCTTCAAAATTTTATGACAGCCTCTCGCACTTAAAGACAATCTCTTGTAAATCTTTTCCAAAAATTGTTCTTCCGTCGCTCCAAGTTCACAAAATCTCTCGATCTGTCTGCCTCCCATCTCACTGTTAAAATAGATTCCAGTGCCTGCAAAACGCGCTCTCTGAATTTTGCGTGCCATCTCAACCCGTTTTCGGATTGTCTCAGATGACTCATTTTTCTGTTTCGTCCGGATTTCCTCGAAAGCGACGGAAGAAGCCTCGACGCAGATATCAATTCGGTCTAAAAGCGGTCTGGAGATTCGGTCTGCATACCGTCTGACCTGCATTTTTGAACACCTGCACCGTTTGCGATCAGGATAATAGCCACATGGACATGGATTCATCGCTGAAACAAGCATAAAATGCGCCGGGAATTCAAAACTCCCAGAAATTCTTGCAACGGTTACCCGATGCTCCTCAAGAGGCTGGCGTAGAATTTCAAGCGTCTGACGCTGAAACTCCGGAAGCTCATCGAGAAATAACACTCCGCGGGATGCCAGGGAGATCTCTCCGGGTCTTGGACGGTTTCCACCTCCTGTCAATGCCTGAGCTGTGATCGTGTGATGCGGGGCGCGAAACGGGCGAAGTCCCATCAGTGCCTGTCCCGGAGGCAAAAGTCCGCATATGCTGTAAATCTGTGAAATCTCCATCTGTTCCTCCCGCGAAAGCTTCGGCATGATTGTTGGAATTCTCGATGCCATCATGCTCTTTCCACTTCCTGGTGGTCCGATATAAAGCAGATTGTGTCGACCGGCAACTGCCACCTCGGTCGCACGTCGCATCAAAAGTTGTCCATTTACCTCCGAAAAATCTACGGAGTAGGAAATGGGAGGCTGGGATGTATTCTTATCTGCTTTCTCATACACAATAGAATCTGGATCACGGATAAGACTCACAAGTTCCGCAAGTGTCTGGACTTTAACAATTTCCATCACCTCACCGGCAAGTCCTTCCTGTACATTCTCTTCTGGCAGAAAACAGCGTCTTATTCCGGTCTTTCCCATCGCAAGCACCATTGAGAGCACTCCACGGACAGGTTTGAGGGAACCATCGAGTCCGAGCTCTCCAAGAAAACCCGATGATTCTAAGATTTCACTTTTTATAATTCCATGAGCAGAAAGCACCGCGATCGCTATTGAGAAATCATATCCCGTTCCCTCTTTTCGTAGATTCGCCGGAGAGAGATTGATCGTCACTTTTTTCGGTGGAAGTGTAAAACCGGAATTCTTTATTGCAGTGCGAACTCGCTGTTCTGCCTCTTTTACTTCAGAAGCAAGAAATCCTACCATATGGAATCCGGGTAAACCATCGCTCACATCTGCTTCCACCTGAATCACACAGCCATTTACACCGAGTAGACCTGCACTAAATGCGCGTTTAAACATAGGGATTCGACTCCTTTCGTTTTAAGATTTTGAGGTTTTAATATTTTGATATTTGATTCGATTATAGAAAAACAAACTGATTTCCCAGATTTGTTACCTTGAAATTCAAATGAGATGATAAAGAACTATTGCCATTTAAAAATATAAAAAACAAGAAACAAATAAGAATATTAATAAGTAGTATGA